>CAZNJL010000019.1:0-10063 GCA_964573325.1 uncultured Candidatus Saccharibacteria bacterium
ATCTTTGGGAGTACGAAATACTCGCGTTAGCTCGTATTTCGTTCGCCCAGACATGTCTCTACGCGACATGTCTGGCGGAGGGGGTGGGATTCGAACCCACGATACCCTTGCGGGTATAGCGGTTTTCAAGACCGCCGCACTAGACCACTATGCGACCCCTCCCCAAAAATAATAAAGCCGCTAAATCCATATAAGGTAACTAAAGTAAGATAGCATGAATCTGATCAATCATGGAAACAACCACAGGAGCTGCTAGAAGGCTTACTGAATCTACTCCAACATCATCCTTAAATACCCACGGCGATTCTTTAGTGACAACCTCCCCTCCCTTGGCACCCTCATAGGAATACATTGGCGTAATCTCGTAGCTTTCTGCCATCTCTTCCGATCGCTCTAAAGGAATCGTGTTCCTTATAAGAACTTTTGGAATCCCATATATCTGAGTCGCATAATCAATAAGTTTCCCATCAGTATCTAAACGCCCTCTTATCGACTCTATTCCGGCCGAATCTCCCTCTTTAGACACAAGTCGAGAACTGCCATATCCCAAACACTCTTTATTATCACAAAGCAAATAGTACCCCGACTGGCCTTTTTCTTGACCTTCCGCAACGCTCTTATCGTAACGCACGAAAGCAGTAGGGAGTAGCTTAATACTTCTGGATGTATTGCACAGGGGGCAAACAACCCGTGTCTTCATGCGTTCATCAAGAACAGTCTCCGGAACATCAATAAAGACGAAAAAGTCAGGATCGTCTCTATAATTTATTAAATCCCGCAAATACAGCGAATACGATACTTGATTGAAATCTCTGGGAAAACCGTCAATAAAAACAGCTTTTTTGCCAATTGAATCTATTTCCCTCTTCAGAAGGGCCAGTATAAACTCGGTAGGAATTAATGTACTTTGATCTCTGTTGACAAAGGCATTAAAAGCATCCTCCATCGAAATCACCCCTCTATAGCTCTTCTCCATGTAAAGAAGAAGTTCATCTTTGTAAGAAGGGGAATCTTGAATCATTTTATGCACTTTCCTGACGACATCTCCGACAGAGACCAATGCAACCCTATCCGAGCCAACAATCTCCTGGAATAATTTAGAATAAGTCCCCTTTCCCGCACTCTTCTTTGCGACCAAAAAACTGACAAAAGTCTTATTGTCCAGAAAGTTCTTGAGATCTTCTATCTTATCGCCAATTTTAGCTTGGAAATAAGCATAGCGCTGTGTCGGATCATTTAAGTTGTAAACCTTTCCACTAGAAAGTTTTTTGGTATTGTAGAGAGGAAATGTGACCATAATTGGAGTTAGGTTACCAGAAAATCAAAGAAAAAGTCAATTAGGCGTTTGTTAAAGTACAACCTCCTCAACTTTATATGTGCCATCGGAAAATACTTTTAAAACGGCAAATCTTGGGGATTGGGGGTTTCTCAACTCTTCGGCGTTGCTCACAAGAGCTCCTATGACAATGTGTCTCAAACTGCTTTTTTTGGGATCTTGGTTGCTGCTGAAAAAGTGCTGATCGGCAGAAATAATTGCTTTGACTCTGGAATTTCGTATGTCATCCAACATAGTCTGTGCTTGATCACGGACTGTAGAAACAATGTCACCGTCAACTATACCCATTACTCTTTTGTTCGTGGGGTGGTATAAAGGCTGAGAAAGTATGACAAAATCTGCGGTGGCTAAACCGGATTCAAACCATTCGTAGTCTTCGGGGGATATCGGTGTAAAATTGGCACTGTTGTCAAAAAGAACGAAATTGATATCGCCTTTTGCATACTTGTACATATTCTGTCCGAATACTTCCAAGAATTTTGATCTACCTAATAAATCACCTTTAGAGACTGATGCTGCCAAATCATGATCTCCGGGCAAAACTAAGATTTCTAAGTCACTTGAATCTAACACGGCTTTTCCTTCTTTAAGTTCTTCTAGGCTACCCCAACGAGTCAAATCCCCTAAAAAAAATGCGATATCTACTGACAAATCTTCCATTCTGTTTATGGCCTTTTTGAGATTTGCGCTATCACCTTCGGAATCAGCAAATAAGCCAACAGACAAAGCTAACTCCTTTGGTTGGTCTATTGAAGAAAACCCGGTACTATCCACGGAAGTATCTCTGTCACCAACTGACACTAATTCGGGGACATTCTTTTCGCCTAAATAAGAAGAAATCTTGCCTATACCAACAAACAGAAATAAAAGAAAGCCACCAATTATAACTGCAGAAATAAAAAGCTTGATAATTTTGAATGCTATGAATCCGCAATCATTATGAGCATCGTTGCAGGAAGCTCCGAGAAACGGCCATCTTTTACGAAAGGCATTTGTTGTCATACTTTTTATCTTGAACTCTAGGGCCGGTTTTAATCCTAACCAAAAAACTTACCACATCCGGGAAATCTACATTTTCTCAACCGCCTCTATACCCAAAAGGTTTAGGCCGGCTTTCAAAACAACTCCCGTTGCGTTAACCAACGAAAGCCGCAGGTTTTTTGATAGGGGGTCTTTTGCACCCAAAATAGGCAGCTTGGCATAAAAGTTGTTGAATAAACTACACAATTCCTGAAGATAAGTGCAAATGTAGCTAGGGAGTAACTCCTCTATCGCTTTTAGCACTCCCTCATTGAAGTGTGATAAATGCCTCAACAAAAGCTCTTCCTCACTATTAAGCTTGACACCATTTAATGCAGCGCCCTCCGATTTAAAATCAGCCATTTCTAATTTAAATCCGGCCTTCTCCATTATTGAAAGCGCTCTAACAAATGTGTATTGCAAATAAGGTCCGGTGTCCCCGTTCAACTGAAGGGATTTTTCCCGATCGTACATTATGTCTTTACCCAACTTTTGCCTAAGAATCGCGTATTTAAGTGCGCCCACGGCAATCTTCTGTGCGATTCCCGCGCGAACCTTCTCAGAGTCAATTGCTGAATTTTCAAGCGTTTTTTCATACACAATCGATGCTAAAGCATCTACCAGCTCATCAACAGGAACCACGGAACCCAGCCTGGAAGACATTTTTCCTGTGCTTAAGGTCATCATCCCGTTAGATATGTGCTTTGTTTTAGCGGCCAACTCAGGATCTATTTGCTCTAAAGCCTTCAAAACCACCTTAAAATACTCGGCCTGCTCAACCGCCGTGATTATGTATGACAAATCGTAGTCAAAATCTTCCTTTTTAACAAAGGCTAGCCCTAAATCCTTAGCCTCATAGGTAGGCAAACCTTGAGAATTGATAAACACACGGTTATGCAACCCGTAACTATCCCCCCTAAATATCACAGCTCCATTGTCATTTTCAAACACACTTTGTCCTAAATATTTGGAGACTATTTTGTAACCATACTCTCCCGTCAAACTCTCAAAGTAGTAAAAATCAAATTTGGTACCAAGCAATTTGTAGATAGTTTCAAAAAACTCCAGACTCCATTTTCGGCCGGTTTCGTAAAGTTTTTTAACAAGCGAATAGTCAATACCAACGTCCTCTAAATGCTTTTTGTAGTCAACTTGGGGCTTCCAACCGGAATCTTTTTGAAGTTGCGCCTGGGCGACAATATAAACAAGGTAGTTAATTTCCTTTATTTCTTTCTGAACAGATTCATCTTCTTCGTAGGCTTTCGCACCCAAAGCATAGCACTTGCCTAAAAACTCCACCTGTGCCTTTAGTTTGCTGCCTTTTTTTATATCTTCCCCGCCTTCATCGTCCTCCGGGCTCTCTCCATCCGCCTCGCTCTCCCCACCCGCCTCCGGCATCATCCAACCACCTTCAGGACAAAGCTGCATCATACCCCAAACTGATTGGGCTACATGCATCCCCACATCCCCCTGATAACTAGCTCTCTTTACTGTGGCCCCGGCATATTCAAACATTCTCGCAAGTGATTCTCCAACAGTATTAGGCATCAAATGACCCATATGAAAAGTTTTGAACGGGTTTGGGTCGGTATACTCAACCATTATTTTTTTACCGGCTAATAAGGTATTTTTTAGGTTTAATTCCTGTACCCCATAGGATATGGAGTTGCTATTAATACGATTGAGTAAATCTTGTAACCAACAAAAGGATATCTTGAAGTTCAGGAAGCCGTTAGGAGCCGCAGAAATATCGTCAAAGAAATCAGCTTTCTCAGTATTCTTTATATTCTCATTTATCCTATATGATATACTTTTGGCAATATTAAGGGGTGTCTGCTTAAGGACGGGCGACAATCTAAGACATGTATTACACGAGTAATCTCCCCATCTAGGATCATCGCAAATTGTTACTACAACGGGATACTCCTTCAAGACTTCCGCCCCGTACAAACCTTCTACTGCAAGGTTAATTAAACCCGTTATTACGGAAAGGATGGGAATAAATACTTCTGATCCCTTTTCCGGATTATCATGATTATCCTTAAAATCTATTACTGATTTTTTGCTCATTCTACAAAGAATTGTACCGTATTTTAATTGTGCCATCCACATCCGTCCGTTTAACTAAAGTGTCTTCATTTTGCAAAGTGCTCAATACATCGGAATGGGGATGACCAAAGCTATTTCCAACCCCCACCGAAATCACAGTATTTACAGGATCTAAAGATTTCCAAAAAGCATAATTAAACCCATTTCTTGAGCCATGATGAGATAGTTTGTAAACATCAAGCCTCCCGTTAACAAGCGGAGTAGGTAACTGTTTCAACACCGGATCCTCTGCGTCTCCTGTCAACAAGGCCTCAAAATTGCCGTGCTTGGCCAAAAACACCAAAGAAGAGTTATTGAGATTACTATCGGGATTTTTCAAGTACTCAACGGAAGGCCAGAGATTATATAACTCCAGCCCTCCTAATAGCAAAGTATCTCCTGCAACAAAAGGTCTCGTGGAGCCGAAAGCGCGCTCTTCCAATCTTTCTACCCATTCCAAATAAAGCCCACTAGAGTAACTTACTTCATTATAAAAAACATGCCGTACTTTGCAGTGATCTAACACTCTTAACAAGCCTTCCAAATGGTCTTGATGCGGGTGGGTAAGAAAAATCGCTTCCAACGAGCAGTTGTTCAAAGGAAAATAGTCGCTTAAGTATGAGTCAGCTGTAAAATCCGGGCCGCCATCAACTAAAAGCTTTTTTCCGTCGGGAGTTACGATCAAAATACTATCACCTTGGCCAACATTGAAAAAAGCTATTTCGGGAATAAACCGCAACTGCAGGTCGATAAATAAAATCATTTTCAGCACTGCGTAAGCAGTAAACATAATTAATGTGTTTTTCATAAGCACTAATTGGATGTAAGTGGGCTTGCAATAAAATCTTTGTTAGATGTCGTTATATCTACGCCTGAATTATTTTGTGAAGCAAGTTTAGCTCTGCGTGCTTTAAACAAAAGAAATAAGAGCAGAACCGAATAATACCCAACCATGATTGCAGACGAAATCTGAAAATTAACCTGAGGAATATTCAGATTGGAAAAGATTTTAGTAATAAAAACGAAAGTATCCAACGGAATATAAACTATAAAGGCCAAAATCTGCGTTGCAAACTCCCCTACTAAGGCTGCCAACAGGAAAACACCGCCTAAAACTGTAGCTAAAGGAACTGTCCATAATATGAGCATATTAACTAAAACACTTATCCAACTTACACGACCAAAATAGTATGACAAAAGTGGCCAAACTAGAATTTGCGCTGCGACGGTGCAAATAAAATCCTCCCGAAAGAGTTCGGGTATACGCGAAATAAAGGGCAACTTTTGTTTAACAAAGTCTGAAAAAAGAATGAGACTAGCTGTGGCCGAAAAGCTTAGTTGAAAACTTAGACTAAAAAGAAAGGCCGGCTGCCACAAAATCATAGCCAAAACAGAAACCAGAAGTACCCTGACAGTGGGAAAAGAGGTTCCATGGTGGCGCCCTAAATAAGCTATAGAACCCATTATCCATGCGCGAATAACCGGGGGCTGAAACCCGGATAGTCCCGCATATAAAAGGCTGATTACTAATCCGATGGTCAACTTGCCTTTGTTATAAAAAGACCCAAGTAGCGACCAAACCAACGAGAAAACCAGACTAATGTTATACCCCGAAACAACAACCACATGAATTGTGCCTGTGTCTATCAAAGCTTGTTTGAAAAAAGGGATTTTGTTGAAGTTGTCAATCCCAATAACCATACCCAACAGTAACTCACTGTGCGGGCTGGGAAGATACTTTCGAGCTATATAAGTAGCTTGTTCGCGAATTGCTTCAAAATGCGGATTTAGCTTTTGCAAAAAAAGCGGTGCCTCGGGCTGATCTTGTTTTTCCTGCAAAAGACATGTTTTTATGTCTCCATCGCAATAACGCCCAACGCGAAATACCGCTAATAAAAGCAGGAACAACAAAGGGAGTTGTTTTTTAATACTTGATATTTTCATAGCTATACTTGGAACCCCCAATCCCTTACCCTAACCTCTTACCTTAACCCCAACCCCCTACTCTAACCTCAACCCCCTCTCACCTCAAAAATTAACCTAAAAAACCACCAAATCATGGATTTTTTCTATTACACCGTCGGAAATACCGGCTTTTTCTTTGAGATCCTCAAAACCTATGTATGGGCGGTTATCAATTATTTTGTCAGCGGTCACCTCCCCTACCCCCGGAAGAGTGATTAGCTCTTTCCGCGTGGCCGTGTTTAGGTCAATTAGGACGGTATCTGTTGAAGATTGCCCTGCATCGCCGGTAGAAGCGTTGTTTCCATCGGAGCCGCTACCGAAGCTACCGGTACCCGCGCTTCCCGAACCGGAAGATGTTGTGGATCCGGCCGCATCTTCGGAAGAAGCCGATTCTGTAGAAGAAACCTTGGCTTCTAGTGCTAACTCTTTAAGTTCATAATAAGGGGCGGAGGCAGCGACATCCCACTCAAATGGCACATATACTTTCTGTTGGTCCTGCAAAACCGCGGATAAATTTAAACTGCGGGCAAGCCACTTTTGAGAGACTTCGTTTGTCACTCCCCCGGAAAGCGTAACCAAATCTGCCAATCTAGAACCCAAGTCCAAAGTGTAAACTCCGGGATTTTCCACCGCTCCGGATATATCCAAAACAATTTTCTCAACTGAATCCTGGGAATCGGTATTAGAAGGGTCGAACGAAGAGGCCATCAACACTTCCCTATTGTAAAAATATAAATAAGTAATAATTGCCGCTGTCAAAGCAACAAAACATAAGGAAAAGTACAAATTGCGTGAGAATATTTCTTTCATACTTACTTTTTAAAACATTTTTTGGAATTTTGGAAGGGAGGATATTCTAGTCTAAATAGAATGTTCCTCATGTAAAAAACAGACCGCTTTTCCAAGATTATTTCCCGCATATTAACCGCACATTTTTGGCTTATCCACAATCCTGTGGATAAATAAACGCGAAGTATGCATTTACCGCGTATTTCCCGCACAAAAAGGGAAAGGGAAAATAAACATAAACATATAAGCACTGTAAATACGGGAAAAACTTGAGATCAGTAATTTAAGATTCAGGATTCAGATTCAGGAATTAAGGCAGGGAAAGGCTAATTTTCCTCTACCGCCTGCTCAATAATCTCTTTAAATGCGGGGTTTTTGGCAATAGTCTGGATCAAGGAAATGAACCTGGTCTCATTAAGACTATAAAAAACCTGGCGCCCTTTCTTTCTATTCTTGAGGAAGCCCAAATCGGCCAAAACCCGCAAGTGGTGCGATGCAAGATTTTCTTCCACTTTAAGATCTTCAGCCACAGCAGTAACATTCTGCTGACCGGTGCTCAAGAACTCCAAGATTTTTAACCTATTATTATCAGAAAAAGCCTTTGATATTTTATTTAATGAAATCATAACTTGGATGATACAACAGAAATTATAAGAAGTCCAACAAATTCTTTCTTAAACCTTTACAGAGGCCTTAATCTATATTGCAAAGCTTCTGCCAAATGAGGTTCTTTTATGTCTACGGAGCCCGCCAAGTCGGCTATAGTCCGAGCCACCTTAATAGTTTTGAAGTATGAACGAGCAGATAATCCATATACACTGGCCGCTCTGCGTAACAGCTTTTCTTCTGAAGATCCCAGTAAACAGTAATTACGTATATGGGGATTTTTCATTTCTCCGTTGGAAAAGATGTAGTCGCCTGAAAATCGGCTTAACTGGATTTGGCGTGCCTTTATAACCCTGGCCCTGACCGTAGCGGAATTTTCAACTGCAAATTTAGGGCTATCCTTCCCGCCGGCACCCCATTCACCTGCCGAACCTCGCGCACTCGGCGCGTCTCGCGTACTAAACGAAAGCTTTTCTGTATCAACCGGTTCCACGAAAGAGTACAAATCAATTCGGTCAAGAATTGGACCCGACAATTTCTTGCGATAGCGAATAATTTGCCCCGGTGTACAAACACATTTCCCGTTTGGCGAATCAAAAAATCCGCAAGGGCAAGGATTGCAAGCCGCCAGTAAAGTAAATCGGCATGGAAATTCAAATCTTCCCATACTTCGGGAAATTGATATGGAGCCTTCTTCTAAGGGCTGGCGGAGCATTTCCAAAACGGGCCGTTGAAATTCTGCAAATTCGTCCATAAAAAGACCGCCGCGGTGGGCTAAGCTTATTTCTCCCGGTTGGGGTATTAACCCACCCCCAACCATGCCGGCGTACGAAATACTGTGATGCGGACTACGAAAAGGGCGCCTTTGAATCAAAGCGCCTTCGGGCGGTATGCGGCCTGATGCCGAATATATTTTCGTAACCTCAAGCGATTCTTCGGCTGACAATGGCGGCATAATAGAAACAAACGATCTCGCCAGCATAGTCTTTCCCGCCCCGGGAGGTCCTATCATCAAAAAGTTATGGTTCCCCGCCGCCGCAATTTCTAAAGCGCGTTTAGCTTTCTCCTGACCGGCTATATCTGCTATATCGCAATTGTAATCATTATAGGCACAATCACCAAAATTACTCTGCTCAATTATAAAGGGGGTTATTTTGCTTCTTCCCAAGATGTGTTCATAAACCTCATGCAAATTTTCCACCGGAAAAACATTTAAACCCGGGATTGAGGCTACTTCCTTGGCATTGGACCTAGGAACAAATAGATTGATTAACCCTTTTTGTTTTGCATATAAACCCATTAAAAGTGCGCCTCTTGTGTGGCGTAAGCTTCCATCAAGAGAAATCTCACCAAAAAACAAAGATTCTGACGGAGGATTGGCGCAATTTAGCAAGCAGATTATTCCTACAGCAATGGGCAAGTCACAGAAAGATCCCTGTTTTGGCACATCGGCGGGAGCCAAATTAACAGTTATCTTTTTGCCGTGGGGAAAACCGATTTTCAGATTTGTTAGAGCAGTCTTTATACGATGGCGGCTTTCATCAACGGCTTTATTAGGCAAGCCGATAATATCAAATCTGGGCAGTCCCCTCCCCGCTACATCAATCTCAACAACTATGCCTAAACCTTCCAGACCGTAAGGACAAGCAGAATTTATTTTAGTTAGCATAATATTTATCACCCTCTTCAGTAATTATTCCCTGCAATGTCAAAGAAGTAAGGCAAGATATGGCTTCAGATAGCCCCAAGCCTGTTTCGCGAATTAGCTGGTCAGTGTTCATCGGCTCGTCTTTTAAAGCTTTTAGTAATACACTAGAAATATCGGGGTTCCCCAACAAAGTGTGCTGAAGTTCCAAGTCCACGCCATTGGATTCAGAAAGCCCAAAGGCCCGAGAAACAAAGACTCCCAAGTCGTACTTTTGGCTGATACAAGAGCTGGAAACAGCTACTTTGGCACCTTTCTCTATCAACTGATAAATACCTTTGTAACTAGAAGAAAAGACACTGCCGGGAACGACAAAAACATCTCTACCCAAATCGCCGGTTATCTTGGCCGTAATTAACGAGCCACTCTTCTCTCCCGCTTCCACAACCAACAAACACCGAGACAAACCGGCCACTATTCGATTTCTTTGGACAAAAGACCATGACTTAGGGGGCAGATCACCGGGATATTCTGAAATTACCAAACCGCCGGAAAGCAATATCTCCTCGTAAAGGTCGGTTTGAAAATCAGGACAAATTAAATCAATTCCGCAA
>CAZNJL010000020.1:0-10012 GCA_964573325.1 uncultured Candidatus Saccharibacteria bacterium
TATTCCAAACAGCTTGCCGCGATAAGTAGATCATTGTCTTCAATAGGGGATCCTTTTCTATTTAACTCTAACTTCAGAGTGGTGTATATTTCCGCGGTTTTTCTTTGTATATTAAGTATCTCTATATTGTGTTGACCTAGGAACTCATCGAATTCCGACGGTTTCTTTTTTATATATAACAGCCCATACAAAACTTCGGCATATACGATTGGGTTTATAACATAGTGTTTTTTGGCCACCGGCTTTTTCTTATTTTTCAGGATTTCTATAAGTATGTTGGAATCTAGAAATGTAGTCATCTATAGCTAAAAAGAAAATTTAAAGGTTGTTCTGAATTCCTTAACGCCTTTCTCCATTAGTAATGCGTCCTTTTCGCTGATCGCAAGAGTATTTTTTCCTTTCTTTCTATCGGAATATATTGGCTCGACCTTAACAATTGGTTTATTTCTTTTAGTTATGTTTACGGTATTTCCTTTTACATAGACCTCCGTCAGAAGGTCTCCAAAGTTATTTTTTGCTTGTGTTGCATTTATAAATTTAATCATATGTTTATTTTAGCCGAAATAGCTAATTGATGCAACACAATCCTGTGTAACGATGCTATAATTTACCGATGCCGGCCTACACAATGACTAAAGCCTCACCACCCAAGAAATTATTGACTACCAAAGTGCGAAAGTTCCTGTCCGGTTTTCTCTTAGTTTCAGGCCTGTCTTTAATAGTAATCGCTTTAGGTCCGTTTATTTATCAGGAAGCCCTTTTCTATATCTCTGAACTAAAAAATCAAAAGTTTACGCTTATTCCTTCCGCCGAAACTGTTCCGGACAGCCCTTTTGCTCGCTTAATATCAACAAGACCTATTGAATTAGACCCCGTCAGCAGGGAGTTTGGGTTAGTCATAGAGCGTATCGGAGTCAATGTTCCTGTGGTTAAGGATGTTCCGGTCGGTGACGCAGAGGCTTACATGAAGGCTCTAGAATCAGGAATAGCTCACGCATCCGTTTCAGACTACCCATCTGACAATCCCGGGAATGTTTATATTTTTGCGCACGCGTCTCTTAATTTTTGGAGGTTAGGGAAATACGCGACAGTTTTTAATCTTTTAAGACACTTAAAGCAGGGGGATGCGATACACATTTTTTATGAAGAACAAGATTTTGTTTATAAGGTGGTCAATATTGAAAAATACAAAGGATGGGAAATCTATCCGTTGACGCGTCCCGTACTGGAGCCCCTGCTGACCTTACAAACCTGCGATCCCCCCGGAACTACTCTAAACCGTCTAGTTGTAACCGCTAAACTTCAGGAAGTGCGCTAGTCTATCTCCGGCTTACCTTATACTGATAGTATAAAGATTAGTATCTCCTTCGGATTTGAAGGAGGTTAAAACTATGATCTTATCCCCACCAGGGGCGCTAAAAACCTTATTGGAAAACAGGCTGTTATTATAAATTTCTACCTTATTAGTACCATCTATTCTTATTAACGATATTCTACCTTTATTGTCGTCTTTTTCGCTTGGTTCCAGCATTATTAAGTGATAGCTGTCCGCGTACCACGAAAAAGCAGGTTGTGCCTTTTCTTTAGCTGTTGAATACAATACAGTCTGTACTTTCTCTCCCACAGGCAACGGTTTTTCCATATTATAAATCATGTACTCAACTTGGTCGTTTGTCTCTGTTTGGTACATGAATTTCTTACCGTCAGGGGACCACAATGTTTCCGGAGAAGTTGCTATCTTTTTTATGTCTTCTTCTATCTCCAGCTTCTCAATAAATTTTTCTCTCTTATCAATAAGCGATTGCTCCCATTCTTTCAAGATCAATTCAGGATCCTTGACATATTTTGCCTCACTCGTCTTTAAGTCAACTAAATAGTAGTTTTCCTCTGACTGTTGCACAAGTATTTGTTTTTCGTCAGGTGCCCAGACTATTTCCAAGCCGTCAGAAAACTTAGTATATGCTGTATCCCCTAGTATTACTGACGGAGTTGAGCTAAAAATATTTAATCTGTTGGCAGTTAATGGAAGCAGCCAAACTCCCGATTCTTTATCATCTTTAGAAAAATATGCTATTGAGTTTAGGGAAGGGGACATAGAAGGATCTCGCGCTCCGGTGCTTGTCAGAGGCTCAATTCTTGGGGTTTGAGATATTAAAACTGCTGTAATGTCTGTTACTAGCTCCGGAAAAACCTCTATCTTCTTTTCCCAGGGTGTAAACCCGCTTTTAGATATTTTTATCGTGTGCTTTCCTGGGACAATTCCGGGAATAGATGTATTTGTCGCTGTTATTAGTTCGTCGTTAAGATAGACCGACGCTCCATCGGGAATTGATTTGGCGCTTATCATTCCCGTTATTTGGACTTGGATCGGGTTTTCGCCCTCTCTGTCTATTCTGTATCCTGTGGTGTATAAATATAAAACTCCGCTAATTAGTGCTATTAACAGGCCGGTAAGAAACCCTTTTATAAGATATTTTTTTTCCATGGTTTGCTAATTTTACCACTTATCGTGGTGGAAGGTACTTCTTGTCACACTTTCGTCTCGTTTCTGCCTCGCGCAATGTTATAATTTCTCCAATGTTATCCAAAAAAATCGGAATTGATTTAGGTACAGTAAATTCCATAGTTTACATAAAAGGCAGAGGAGTGGTTCTTATGGAGCCTACTGTTGTGGCCATTTCAGAGGAGAGCAGAAAGGTTTTGGCGGTTGGCACTGAAGCTAGTAAAATGTTGGGTAGAACTCCGGACGATATTACTGCCTTAAGACCCCTGCGGAACGGAGTTATAGCCGATTACGATATCACAGAAGTATTGTTAAGGTATTTGATAAATAAAGCGGCCGGTGTTTCTCGATTCGCTAAGCCGGACATAGTGATCTCTATCCCGGTGGGGGCTACTTCGGTTGAGTCGCGCGCTGTTTTAGATGCTTCTTATTCGGCGGGAGCCAGAAATGCTTATCTTGTTCCGGAACCTTTGGCTGCCGCCATCGGTGCCGGTCTGCCTATTTCGCAACCTACCGGGAATATAATTGTGAATATAGGTGGTGGTACAACAGAAATAGCAGTAATTTCACTTTATGGCATAGTAGTTCACGGGAGTTTGCGTGTTGGAGGCATTGATTTGGATGAGGCTATTGTTCAGCATCTTCGTCGGAAGCACGGCTTGGTTATAGGAGAAAGTACGGCCGAAGGAGTTAAAATCAATGTTGGGAATGCTGTCTTGGAGCCTTCAAACTCTATTTTGGAAGTAAAAGGGCGGGATTCGGTAACAGGTTTTCCAAAGATAGTGGAAGTGACCGAAGAAGAAATCAATGAATGCTTTTCCGTAAATCTGGAAAAAATATCCATGGCTATAAAAGATGTTTTGGAGAATACGCCTCCCGAGTTATCGGCAGACATTCTGGATAAGGGGATTGTCCTTAGCGGAGGTACTGCCCAGCTGAAAAACCTTGACAAGTATATCTCAAATTATATAGGAGTTCCGGTGCATGTTGCGGAAGAGCCTATTATGTGTGTTATCAATGGTCTGGGAAAAGTGCTAGATCACTTGGACGAATTTAGTAATAGTATGATAAAGAGGTAGTTGTACACTTAATGCAGAACATAAAGCAGAACATAAAACAGAGAAAAATTTTAGGCGTGAGGGTTGATTTTCTAAATTCAACTGAAGTTATTAAGTCGGTGGAAGATTTTTTGGATTCTCGTCAATTGGAAATAGGGAGCACTAGTTGCGTTGAAGAGTTTCTTACTGAGGGATCTTGCGCGGAGGGGGATTGCCGCACCGCTAATTGTGTTGAAAAAAACATACCAATTCCTTTGCTATGCACAACAAACCCGGAGTTTATAATGACGGCGCAGAAAGACCTTGAATTTAAGAACATAATAAATGGTTCATTTTTATCCGTGCCCGACGGAAGCGGCGTGCTTTTTGCCAATTACTTTTTATCAAGGAGATCTTATTTGGTGAAGGGGTCCGATCCAGCCAATGGGTCCGATCTAACCAATGGGTCTGACGGAAGCCGATTTGTTGGTTTGGGCGAGCGGGTAGGGGGTGCTGACCTGATTTATGAGATTTCTGCCCTAGCGGAAAGGCGAGGTTATTCCGTGTTTCTGCTGGGAGGTTGGCCTAAAGATTTTTGGGGCAGGACGATTAAATCTCCCGGGTACGACTTGGCAGAAAAGGCAGCGGATACTTTACGGAGAATGTATCCCCGGCTTAACATAATTGGCGCCACTTCCCAATTTGGGCCAAATTTCGCTGACGATGATAAAACACTGGATTATATTCGCACTTGTATGAAGAGAAAAGCTGCTCAACACATTGATATAGTTTATGTATGTTATGGCCATCCTCGTCAGGAAAAATGGGTTTTTAGAAACATGTCAAAAATACCTGCGGGATTGGGAGTAGGCTTGGGCGGGACATTTGACTACATAGCGGGCATCAAAAGAAGATGTCCCAAGTTTTTAGCAGACATACACCTAGAGTGGTTATTTAGATTGGTTACGCAACCGTGGCGTTTCAAGAGAATAGTTACTTCATTTCTTCTATTTCCAATAAAAGTGATACTTAGTCATTCATAATAACTACCTGTTGTTACAATGTTATTCCAAATCGTTTGACATACCATAACATTATTTGTATTCTTAAATTATGAATATAGAAGAAAGATTATATACATCCACTGAAGTAGCAAAGCTTTTAGGCGTAAGCCTCCGTTCTGTTTATAGGTACCTAGACCAAAGTAAAATAGACGCCGAGATAAAGACTGCCACGGGCAGACTTAGATTTACAAAGAAAAACATAGAAGATTTCTTATATCCTAGTAGTGAAAATGTTGTTGATTACGCCAATGATAGCAAGAATATTGCGGACATTTCCCCTAGCGCTTCAGCGCCAGTGGTGGTTGAGAAAGATTCCGCTCAGGGCAATGAACAACCTCTTGACGAAGTGACCGAATCCGAAGAACCTGAAGAACCCTTGAAATCCGAAGAATCCGTAAATGTTGAGGTTTCCGGTACGCGGGTTGAGGAAAAGCCTAATCCAGAACCGGACAAGAGCTCTGATGAAGCAGAAAGCGAAGAAGAGATAGATTGGCTAGCAAAATTTAGAGCCGCGGCACGTCAGCATTCTACCGAAGTTCCCAAAGATGCACCCGAAAAATCTAAGGAAAGTTTAAGCGCTTTAACATCAGAAGAAGAGATCTCCACACCCAGGGTACAGTACAAATATTACAAGAGCCTTTTGGGAGGGTTAAAGGATATAGCGCAGAATATAGACAAGGTGGCCAGAAGGTCAAATGTCGATTACGCCTTTACTTTATATGCAGGATTATCCTTGGATAGGCCCTTGAAACAGCCTTTTTCTATTTTGCATGCCCACATTACTTCTGAATCCGAAGATCTTTTTAAGAGGATGCTGCAACTAGAGCCTTCTGATGAGGTCAATGCCCAGCTGTGCCTAGTAATTTCTTCTGAGGGAGCCATATTTGCCGAAAAAGAGGAAAAGCATGGCTTGTTTACAGTATCCGGTGAGCAGCTCAAAAAGGATTTCTTAGCGATGGGCCTTGGTAGCGAGTACGAATCTTTGATGTAAAATATAATCAGGGTAACAAGAGCTTTGGTATAGCGGGCATTCCGTGATATACTGCTTTTGCTATGAAGGCTACAAAGATAAGTCTTGAACGCGTCAAAAAAACTTCACTTAAGATATTAATTGTGGGGGCGGAGTCGGCTCCTTACGCCACAGTGGGAGGATTCTCCTCTGTGTTAGCTTATTTATCCCGAGAACTAAAAAATCTTGGGCATGATGTACGCGTCTTTATACCCAAATTCGGTTTTATAAATGAAGATGAGTACCAAATCGAGACGGTGTGTGAAGGTTTGACAGTACCCACCGGAGACCCGTCCATCCCCGCCTTAATCTGTAATGTGAAGAGTGCCGAAGATTCTCATGGTGTCATAACATATTTGCTAGAAAATAAGGAATATTACGAAAAAAGAGCTAATGTGTACGGATATGTAGACGATCCTACTCGATTTGCCCTTTTGTCCAGAGGAGCCATAGAGTTTATTCGAACCAAGAAGTTTGTCCCTGACATAATACACACGAACGATTGGCATACCGGACTTCTCGCCAACTATTTAAAAACAGACTATGAAGAAGATCCAATTTTGGAAGATATTTCTACAGTTTTCACAATCCATAATTTAAAGTTCCAGGGCAGCTTTGATCACAAAAATGTTACCGAACTGGATTACGACGATGGGAAGTCTAAAATACCGTCGTTTCTTGACCCTAGATTAAACAAAATTAATTTTATGAAAAGAGGAATTATGTACAACGATGCCGTTAATACAGTATCAAAGACATATTCCCGCGAGATCCTGACGACTGAGTATGGCGAGACTCTTGATAAATTGCTTTTGGAGGTGAAGGGCAAGGTCTTTGGAATCATTAACGGCCTGGATTATGGCGAATTTGATCCTGCAACAGATAATTTAATAGAACATAATTACGATATAGATTCTTTGGAGAAGCGGGCATTAAACAAAGTTGCCCTTCAAAGAGAGTTTGATTTACCCGTTGATGAGGAGGCCTTGTTGCTGGGTTTTGTTGGCAGGTTGGACTATCAGAAAGGTGTTGATTTGATAGTAAACACCCTTCGCCAAGCTCTTCCCGACTATAATGTCCAGTTTGCTCAAGTAGGCGGGGGAGAGGGGGGATTAACTCAAATGTTAAAAGATCTAAAAAATGAATTTCCTACAAAAGTAGGGATTCATCCATACCCCAATTTTACCTTGCCTCGCATGGTTTTCGCCGGTTCGGATTGCTTTTTGGTGCCCTCACGGTTTGAGCCTTGCGGAATAGTTCAATTAGAAGCAATGCGTTATGGCGCGATTCCCATAGTGCGCAGAGTCGGTGGCTTAGCAGATACCGTGGAGAATTTTGATACTGTGAAAAAGACAGGTAATGGCTTCGTGTTCACTAATTTTAACGAGTATTCTTTGTTTGGTCAGATCGTCCGCGCTTCTGAGTTGTATAAGAATAAGGAAATTTGGAGAAAATTGCAGGTAAACGCTATGGAATCCGACTATAGTTGGAAACATTCGGCAAAAGAATACGAAAAGCTTTATGATCGCGCTATTTCCTTTAAACATAAGGAAGACACACACACTCACAAGATAGAAGATCAATTTTTCTAACGAGCGCCCTCGTATAATAAACGTCACTATAAACACTCTAGGCTATCACTCCCTACTCTTGACAAACCTATATTATTTTGCTATATTTAGCGCTATTAATGTAGCCTGATTCGGGAGGGTTAGTCTTAGTCTTTGGGCAGGAGACTGGGAATTTTACCCTCCCGGATCAGGCTGCACTAGTTTCGCGTATTAATTTCTTTTACTAGCATTGGTTGTATAAATTTAGCTTCGATTATAATTGTATAAATCACTTTACTTTTCTATAATGTTAAAGTGGAAATAGCTCTTTTACTTCATTTATATCAACCGGCTACTCAAACGGAGGAAGTTTTCCGCCGTGTCTACAGTAATTCATACCTTCCTTTATTAAGGAAAATTTCTAAAACTAAGGATCTAAAAATCTCACTAGATTTGCCTTTAAGCCTTTTGGAGCAAATAGATCGCTATGGTTACATATCCTGGATTCAGGATCTTCAAGAACTTATTAAGATAGGGAAGGTTGAAATAGCAGGTACTGCCGCGTATCATCCGATTCTTTCCAAGTTTCCCCGCAACATAATTGAACAACAGGTTATTTTGAACGAATATGGCCTGGGTTATTATCTAGGCGAGCATCACAGCCTAGAAGGGGATGAGGCGGTTTTAATAAAAAATATAGTGGGCTTTTTTCCGCCGGAGCTATCCGTAAACGAAAGAGTTTTGTCTGTTCTAGATTCTCTTGGGTACAGGTGGATGATCGTTGATGAGGCCTCAATTCCATTTGATTTGAATTATCCCAATAGGAGCGGCATTTACCAATATAAGGAATATCGCACAAAAATAGTATGCCGAAATAGGTCATTTAGCAATTTTCTTTCGTTTAAAAGGGATGTAAACGATGATGACTTGCGCGACTCTCTTAATTTTTTTCGCGCCAATGAAAAATCGTTTGCTGTAGTTTTGGATGGGGAGTTTTTTGGCCATCATTACAGCGAAGGCTTCATTGTTTTAGATAGATTTTTGGAGAATGTCTCTAAAATGGGCATAGAATTGGTAACTATGTCCGAATATGTGGCTGACAACCACTGCGATCTTTTGAAAGATTTTGCTGAAGCCAGTTGGGGAGCTAGTGATGAAGATATGGCTAATGGTAACTTATATCCCATGTGGGATGCGCAAGGTAATAAAATTCACTCGTTACAGTGGCAAATAATGGGAGTTTTAATAGACGCTTACAATAGTTTGCCCGATTCTATTGATACAGCCGAATACGCCGTTTTACCAATATGGAAGTCCGAGGGGATAGCGCAAATTGATAACCCTCTGATTAAGTCCAAAGTAGCTCGAGAAATCTTGTTACAAAAGGCAATTCATAGCGATCAGTTTTGGTGGGCTTCTAAAAAGATTATGCCCGCGAGTGAGTATCTTTACAGCCCGGACATGATTGAAAGAGGTTTAAAAATAATTGAGGAGTTTACCGGTATGTTAAATGATACCAAAGTTACCAAGGAAGTTGAAAAACGGGCTTTTAAAATAAGAGATCTTCTATCCACAGAAAATTAATACCTAATATTGGTGCCTATTCAGGGTTGTTAGCAGTTCAGGTGCGTTGGTGATAATAATTGTGCCTGAGTATGTTGAGCGCTGTCCAAAGATGACAGCATTACATGGTTTTTAAGTTGCTATCTTGCATCTTGCAAATTTGGTATCCTTTTATTATGAAAGTCCTGCTCGTTGCCTCAGAGGTTTCTCCAATAGTTAAGCTGGGTGGCTTGGGTGATGTAATAGGTGCTTTGCCTAAGGCCCTCCAAGAAATTGGCGTAAATATAGATGTTATAGTTCCTTTTTATCCTTCCGTAAAGACTGAGAACCTCAACATGTACAAGAGTTTGGATCTAAATGTTCCTTTTGGAGGCGCTGTGTACCCGGTAGGGGTGTTTAGAACTAAGTTAGTCGGATCAGATGTAGATGCTTTCCTTCTACAGAACTCGCACTTTTTTGCAAAAGGCGGTAAAGACGCTTTCGCCAACAATATAGGCGAGACCGAGATGTTTATTTTCTTCAATAGGGCGGTGGTTGAGTTTGTTAAATCACAGTTTAATACCTATGATCTGATTCACTGTAACGATTGGCATACAGGACTTATTACGCATTTGCTAAAAGATGAGATTGGCGATACAAGGCCCGCGACACTTTTTACAATTCATAATATCCTTTATCAGGGAGTGGGTGATTCTTCCTTAGTGAGTCCGCGGGCTTGGTGCCGGGGATGCACCCTTTAATAGATTGGGACACAGAGGATGGGGATATTAACATGATGTTGCAAGGTATTACATCAAGTGACTACATAAATACTGTTTCTCTTACATATGCCAAAGAACTATTAACCGAAGAATTTGGGGGCGGTTTTAGTGATATTCTGCAAAGTAGAAGAAGTCGCCTAGTTGGAATTTTGAATGGCATAGACTATTCTGTGTGCCCCAGAAATTACGACGTCCATGATGCCGTTGAGGGTAAACTACAGGCCAAAGCAAAATTGTACGAAAAAATAGGATCAAATAAAACAGATAGCCATTTGTCAAGCGATTTTTCTGTTGAAAATAGTCACGGCGTAAAAAGTAGTCGTGGTGTGGAAAATAATCATAGTATGGAAAAACCTATTTTTTCATTCATTGGCAGAATGGACGTTGGGCAAAAAGGTCTTGGGCTGTTATATGATTTGATAGAGCAAACCCCGCAAAACCAAGCCGATTTTGTAGTTTTAGGTGTTGGTGATCCCGAGTGGGAAGAGAAATTTAAAAAACTAGATCGTCCTAATGTTTCAGTGA
>CAZNJL010000021.1:0-9748 GCA_964573325.1 uncultured Candidatus Saccharibacteria bacterium
ATTTGTAGGATTCAAGAGTTATGCGTGCCTGCTCTAACAATGCCTGGTACTTGCTCTCATCATTCTGTGTATCCGCAAGTAGCCGTTGTTTTGCAGCCTTTTGTTCCTCCAAATCGCGGCTGTACTGATCCAAAACCGTTTTTTGCCTCTCTACCTCTGCCTTCAGCTGCTCCTCTTCGCCTTTCTTATCTTCAAAAATATCCTTCTGATTGGCGTAAGCGTATTTTGTCTTGTTCATCTCATCTAATAAATTTTTATCTCGTTCCTGCATAATCTGCGAATAGGTAATTTTTTGGATCTTTTTGTCTAATTCGGAAGGTTCTATTAAAAATAGAAGGAACTCTATTCCTTTTGGAGTCGTCTGATCTATTTTGTAATACTCCCTTTTTCTTTGATTTAATAAGTTCTCCTGATATTCGATGGACTCCTTAATTTTCTCTAATCTATTAGTCAGATTTTCAATATCCAGGACCAACTTTTCTATGGATTCCTTCGCTGCATTTATTTGATTTTGAACGCTTTGCACTCTTAATTGGGTTAGATAAATCTGATTATCGGCGTAATCTAGTTCACTTTGGAGGGTGCTTTTTTTATCCCGCAAATTATCAAGTTTTTTTTCCAATTTCTTGATCTCTTTCTCTAAAGCTTCGGTGCTAACTGCTTCCTCGGATTGGTTACTGTCAGAAGCATCTTCTGCTTCGGCGCTAACCATACCCGCAGCCAAAGGAATTACGGTTATTACAATTGCCGACAAAAAAATAAATAGCTTTTTCCAACGGGGAATAAAGTTAAACATATAAGTTAATATTCAAGATATTTTTTAACTGCTGTCTTGCTTCCCAAAAATCCCAGAATAAGTCCGGACATCAATAAAATCCCGCTTATTGCTAGTCCAAGAAAAGCAACGCCGACGGCAGTATCTACTGTAAAAGGTACCAACAACTCACCGGGCAACACTCCTGTGTAGTACAGAACCCACATCCCAAAACCCAGCGCTACCGAAGCCAGAAAAGCCGATACCAAACTAAAAAACAGCGCCTGCTTAACAATGGGTCCCTGGACATAGTCATTAGAGGCACCTACAAGTTTTAAAATTTCCAGCTCTGTACCTTTTTTATTTATGTAAGTCCTTAAAGTTATAACAATTGCTGAATATGAAACAAAAAGGAAAATCCCGGCAAGCACAAACCCTGCGACATAAATTATATTCGCAATTCGCTGAAAAGTTAAAATCACATCCTCAAAAAACTTTACTCCTTCAACTCCTTCGTTCTTGGCTAGCTCTCCGGCAATAATTTTTAAATTTTCTATTTTAGCGGCTTGAATTTTTAGACTAGCAGGCAATATATTAGCAGTCACAGACTCCAGTAAAACGGGATCATCCTTATTTAATTCAGTAAAAATTGTAAACGCCTCCTGCTTGGACACGTATTCCACGTTAGAAATTCTTTCATCCTGCTCCAGTTCCTTTTGCAAACTTAATATACTTTTTTCAGTAAAATCATCTTTAAAGAAAACGGTGACCTGATTTTGCCGTTCCAAGTAAGTCAAAGCCGATTGAGATACAAAAATCAGGAAAACAAAGGAACCTAAAATCATAAAAGTAATTATCATGACAAGAATATTTGCTATAGATAAAGTCTTTTCTTTTTTTAAAGTTTCGCTAACTTTTCCAAAATCACTCATCATAGAGGCCTCCTTTTTTATCTGACACTATTTTTCCTTTAAGTAAGCGAACCACGCGCTTTTTCATTTTGTCAACAAGAGTTTGGTTATGCGTAGCCATCAAAACAGTGGCGCCCTGATGATTAATGTGTTCCAGAACCTCCATAACACGCTCCCCCGCTTTTGGATCAATCATGCCCGTAGGCTCATCAGCCACCAAAATATCCGGCTCGTGCGCCAACGCCCGCGCTATAGCAACTCTCTGCTTCTCGCCTCCTGAAAGTTGATAAGACATGTGATTTTTCTTATCTGAAAGGCCAACTAAACTTAAGACATTAGGCACAATAGCATTAATTTCCGTCCGCGACGCATCAGTTACTTCCAAAGCTATCGCAACATTTTCAAAAACGGTTTTTGATTCAAGCAACTTAAAATCTTGAAACACTACTCCGATATTTCTTCTTACTGTAAAAATCTTTTTCTTCGGCACCTCCAAAATGTTCTCCCCATTAAGATAAATCTCTCCCACATCAGGATCTTCCTCGCGGATAAGAATCTTTACTAAAGTAGATTTTCCCACACCGGAATCACCAACCAAAAAGACAAATTCACCTTGATCAATTGATAAATTTATATCGTCCAGTACAACAACGCCATCATAAGACTTAGAAATCCCCCTAAATTCCAACTGAATTGTGGTATCTCTTTCTTTAGTCATATTAATTTGAGACTATTATCTCCGAAACTATCAAGACATCGTTGCCGGATTTGGTTTTTGTCTTAACGCCTTTAACAGTAACAGTTAAATTTTCTGCAACTTTTAACTTTTCGTCTTTGCTTTTTAGAAGGATTATTGTCTCCTTGGCCGGATTTACCAGTTTATAAGTTATATTGTCTTCGGGATATGTTTCGGGAGATATATATTTTATTGTCCCCTTGTAGGAGATTCCTTTTTCTTCAACTGAAACGACACTGTTTGTTGGGTCTGTGGGTTCAAAATCGGTAAACAAGCGGTCTAGTCCAAAAAGAACTGAGGAAATCAGCGCAATTACTATAACAGCCAGTCCTACTACTTTTATCTTTATGTTATGGGATTTAGGCAGGTTTTGTTCTTCCATAGTGTAAGCAGATTATACCCTATTTTAATTTTCTATTTCGGACACCGTTTTAACGTCTTCGCCTTTATCAATGGCTTTTCTAAAATCAAGTTTTCTTAGAAGCTTCCGTAGCAACTCTACTTCTTCTACCTTCAAGAGATTAGTAAAAAATAGGTAAGAAACCGTTCCAAAAAGGCCGGCGATACCGGTAATTAGTAAAAGCTGTACAGTTCTCGTCGAATCAAAGATATACTTATCCATGAGTTTTAGCGGTAAATAAAGGGAAACTCCCATGAGAACAGCGGAATAACTCATCTTTAAGAACGGCTTTATTACAGAATCAATTTCAAAGCCGCCCAAAGACTTGGCGAGAAGGGCGAACAAAGCCACCATATCAATCAGCGAAGTCAACGAGTAAGCGAAAGCTATTGACCAAACCCCCCAATTTAACGCATTTACAAAGGTTAAACACAAAACCAAATTTAATAATGCGGTTAGAACGGCAACCTTCACAGGGGTTTTCGTGTCTTTTAACGCATAAAAACCTCGCGTAAGCAAAAATACCGCGCTTTGTGAAAATATGGACAAACTAAAAAACGCCAGGGTATAGGAAGTTTTTACCGTGCTTTCCCACGGAAATTTTGCGGCACCATAGACAATTCTTATTATGGGAATACGTAAAACCAGCAAAATCACCGAACACGGTATTACCAAAAAAAACATTTGGTGAAGCGAAGTCAAAAAAATCTTTTTAAATGCATCTTTTTCTAATGGAGCCGATTTTCTTGAAAGGGCAGGCAACGCGGCGGCGGCTACTGAAACTCCAAATAAATTTACGGGAAATGATTGCAACTGATCAGCAAACTTTAGATGAATTACCGAAGGCTTAGATACCAGCAAAGCTAATGAATTATGGAAAGTAGCCATAAGATTAGCAACAAGAACACTTAAAATTCTTGGAGGAATTAACCCAAACATTTTTTGCACATAATTATTCTTAAAATTTAACCTAAGGGAGTACTTGTATTTTACCTTTCTTAGCGCCGGAACCTGTATAAATAGATGAGCTAGTGCTCCAATAACGACTCCGTACACGGCACCGTAAATCCCGTATTTTTCGGAAAAAGCTACTATCCCCACAATCATGCCTAGGTTGTACAAAATAGGGGCCAAACTTGATAACAAAAAATAGTTGTAGGACTGAAGAAGGCTAGTCAAAAAACTGCTTATTACAAGAATTAATTGAGCCCCTAACATTATGCGCATAAGACTAACACCCAATGTAAGTTCCTGGGGACTAAATTGCCCTAGCGCTAGCAGTCCTATAATTTGATCGGCAAAAATAAAAGCCGCTCCGCCGAGAAGAATAAAAAATAAGAGGCCGGCGCTGATAATCATGGAGGCTATTTCATGCGCATCTTCTCCATTCTTTTTTATTGCTTCCGTATAGACCGGAATAAAGACTGTTGACAAAACCCCAACAACAAACAAAGAATAAATTAAATTTGGAATTCTATCGGCAATATAAAAAACGGTTAACTCGTCAGCCACCCCAAAATAGCTAGTCAATAAGCGACTCTTTACAAGACCTAAGACGGCAGTGAAACCGCTGGTAATGCCAAGAACAGTTGCGGCTGATATTATGGATGATTGAGTTCGCGTTAAAAAACCTATATTAAACTTTATTGTGTCTATAAGGTTAGTCTTGACCATAGCAATAGATATGTTATCATTGCAGGCGCTATATGCCTAACACAATGTCGGCAAAAAAAGCTTTGAGACAGTCGGAGCGTAAAAAAGCACATAATTTATTCTGGAAAACCCGTGTTAGAGGCGTTGCTAAAGATATAAGGAACCTTTTAAAAACAAAAGATGCTACTATGGATGTGTTAAAGGAAAAGGAGATACTTCTCCAGAAGTATTCTGATAAAGCGGTAAAAGAGAAAGTTATACACAAAAACAAAGCCAATAGGCTAAAATCTAGATATGCCAAGAAAATTACTGCCCATCAACAGAGTTCAGGAAAAAGTGCGAAACCTGTTGCAAAAGCTGCCAAAACTAAGAAAAAAGTTGCTACCAAGTAAAGATTCCCCTAAACTTGCCGAAGAAAGTTTAGAAGGATCTAGCCTCATAGGAGATTACCGACCCCAAAAGAAGCAACTTAATAAAGAAGATTTGTCCCTCTATTACCACTCTCCATACTTTATAAAAGGTGCGCAGGTATTTATCATAGTAATTTCCACACTCTTCCTTTTCCTAACATATAGAAATTACTCTTTAGATAGAAAAATAAGATATCGCATCAACGAATTAAATCAAAAAGTTCAGCAGGCCGAAACATACACAGAGGATCTGTCCAACTTACAGGAAATTTCAGGAAAAATAGAAACACTAAAAGAATACAAAGCAGGTTTTAAACCACTCAGTCCCATGGTAGAACTTTTTCTAAATAATCGAGAAGGTCTGGAATTTAGCAGCTTTAAATTGGAGAAAACAGCGGCCTACATTAGTGGAGAATCCCCCTCACCTCTAACATTTTCACTTATTACAAATAAATATCTAAAAAGCGGTCTTATAAGCCAAATTATTTTAAAAGCGGCCTCGGTAAACAACAAAAGAGGGTACGATCTTACCGTGGAGGTTATCATAAAATGAACAAAAAATTTCACCTCTCTTATAATGCTTTTTATAGCTTTTACACTCTTCTGGCATTCCTTAGTTTTTTTGTAGTTCTGATATTTGGAATAAGACCTGCTTACATATCAATGGGCGAAAAGTCGGTTCAGATTAAAAAACTAGAGGAAGAAGGCGCCCGCTTAGATACAACGATATCCGCGTTGACACAACAATCAACAACCCTTGAGGAAGCGATGCCTTACTTGGAAGCGCTGAATATAGCTATCCCATCAGGAACCGCAAGTGATATTGCCCTTATAGAACTTTTGGGAATCTCCGCAAAAAATGGTTACTTGCTAAAAAATGTTCTATTTGGGGAGAGAAGTTTGAACGAAGACGGAGGTAGCTCTATAAATCTATCGCTAGAGGGAGATTTTTATAATATCGGCTCCTTTACCCAGTCTATTGAGGAGTCCGCAATGAGTATGGAGGTGGAAGGACTCAGTGCGAGCTTTTCCGCAAAACCCGGGGGCAATGACACCGCTATAACTGTCCAAATTAAATTATTTAATTTTGATCCTATAAAATAAAGATGAAAAGAATAATAATACTAGCTGCATTCACAGGCCTAACCATTATGAATATAATGGGCATATTTGCTTTTATGAAAGTAAATAGCAGTCCCAGTACAGTTGAGTTAGAGAAAATACTTGATTTTAGTAGGGGTTATGGTGTTAAATTAGATACAGAGTTTCTGAGAAGTAACTTAAGCCCTGCCTATGAATAACTCATATCAAGCTAAAAATGGTTTTAAAACATTCTTACTCACCTTAGTTGTGTCTCTGGGTGTTTTTGGAGTAGTTTACTATATAACTTCTTATCCGGTTTATGAATTGGATATTGATTCCGCTACTGAAGGAACTACCGAAAATAAAGCAACAGATAAAAACATGGGAGTTTTGGGAGATAAAGATACATCGCCATTTGGTTCGTTAAACGAGGAATCCCCATCGGTCTCCCAAAGAGTTGTTTTAGCAGGAGCTGATGAGCTAGACGCTTTAGACAGTCCCGCAGATACTGAAACCCCGGAGACAGCCCCCACAGTACCAAGTACAACCCAAAGCACAGTGCCCGATACAGGAATAGCCGGTATGACTATCTCGCTATTTATATCTCTATTAATCCTTTCCGCGGGTATTTACTATATATGTCTGGGACCGCGAAAACTAGCTCTTAAAACTTTTGAAGACAACCTTCTTGAATAAACTTGGGTAAAGTAAGCAGCCTCGAGTACTTCCGATAAGCTTAGAGGCCCACAATTATTTTCAAAATTATTCCAACCTTTAATCTAATATGGCATAAATCAGGAGTCTTTTTAACTTGGTTCCGGGAGGTACACAGGTCATTAAAGTTAAAGTTGATTCGTTAAGGTATTTAGGCTTTATCGTGGCAAGAGGATTTACATCCTTTGGGTATAGAATTTCCTTTCTCTCTACAGTATAGGAAAAATTCTTCCCGTCATATTGCACAAAAATCGCGTCTCCCGCTTCCAATTGCTCTAAAACAGAGAAAATAGTCTTATAGTTCTTGGGGTTAAAAAACCATGGCAAAACGGAATGGCCGTAAATAAAACTGTTTCCGGGTATCCCGGGTAAGGCCGATCCCGCATAGTGCCCCAGGGCTTCCTTCGGATTTAGAGTGGGCGTGTTCACTTCAACTAAAGCATTTTCTATGCCCAATTTCGGAATGGAAATGGTGAAGAAATCCGGAACTTGCGGTGCTTTTCCGGGATGATCCTGGATAGGGAGCTCTTCAAACTCAAAATCCCTAAAACCACTCACAACCCCCAAAACGCTAAATTCAGCAACTTTTGTATCTTTCGCGGACTTAAAATATATAAGAGGAAAAATAACCTGAGAACCCAACAAACCAATTCCCGTCATAAACAAGAATATAGGCACTACGCGACTCCTTATTAGAAAATCACGATTTTTCACTTTATATATTGGATCAGATGATTCGTCTTTAACGTAAATTTTTTTCTTAAACATTTCTAAGTCTCCAAAATCCGCTCAATAGAGGCTGTAATTATTAAATTTGGTGGTGTTTTTCCCGTCTTAATGTTCTTATCATGATTGTATAAGAATTCATACAAACTTTTTATGTCTTGTTTAGAAAAAAATTTGGCTTGTTTTTGAAGCTTGATCTTTATAAAAGGAGCCACACCTAAAGTTGCCCCGTATTTTATTCTTGCTAAATTCCTAATGTGATACAAAACCATTGAGTGCATTTTAAACTCATCTTCTCCCCTTAAGATCAGATTTTTCAACCTACTGTAAGCATGCAATCTATTCTTCTCAAAGATCGCATCCATAAAACTAAATATTTCGTTGTCTTTTTCTTCCGGAACCAGAATAACTTTTATCTTTTTATTTTTTCGAACCTCTTTTAAAACTCTGGACGATTTGACGAAATTTTTATTCGCTACATAAACTAAGTCTGTCTTTGCTGAAGTATCAGGAACTTTTTGGAGAAATTCTAAGATTTCGTCGTCAGAGAATTCCGTTATGTCTAAGGTTACAAGGATTTTTTGGCCAAATAATCCTGGAGTTTGAGTAACCTCCACTAAGTCCGAGGCACTAACATCAGTCCTTGACAGAGAAACCCGCTCATCCGTAGAAGAGGATCTCTTAATCTTATTCAATTCTTTTAGAAGTTGTGTACCACTTTTCCCATAAAGAAAGATGATCATTGCTGAGTGATAGGTTTAAGATCAATACTACCCGAAGAATTTGGTCCCTTAGGTTGTAGGGTACTCATCTGATCAATGATCGTATTTTCTTCCTGTTTTGGGGGCATTTGCTGGACTTTTGGTGGTGCGCGCATCTGAGTTTGCGGGTTAACCGGAGTCTGTGGATTACTGGCCGCCTTTGGATAATGGGGTTGAGGGATCATTGACGACTTTAGGATGGTTGGCTCAGGTTTTTTAGGTACCGGAGGTTCAGACGCTTTGGGCATTGGGACTTCGGGAGCCTTAGAAGCCGACGGAACGGGATTCGCCCCCGGCCCGGGCACGGGCACGGGCGCAACATTATCAACCGGTTTGGGCGCAAAAATCTCTTTGGGCTTTCCTTCCTTACCATAAGTTTCATATTTATTTATACTACCGGGTTTAAACGGCTGATAAGTCTTTTGCGGAGTTGTGATTGTCTTTTGCTGTATTATGCCTTCCTCACGTAATTTCAAAATCTCCCTTGGGTCAGTGGTAATCAATTTATGCTCTTCGGGGGAAGCTTTAATCTTTATAGCAACATGATTTGCGCCGGCAAAGAATAATCCCTCTCCCTGGCCTGCTCCTAAAAGCAAACGCTTCTCACCTTCGGATAGGTAAAAAGTATCCGCCACCAATTCAATTGCGGCGGGATGTTGCTTTAACAGAATCTGAATGGACGAGTTGGTTACAATCGCTTTGCCATATTCCGATTTCAAAAAGTCGTCTACATCTTGGGAAATAGTAATCAATCCCAAATAATACTTTCGCGCTCTCTTAGCTATACCATAAATAAACCTGGCACTATCTTCATTTTCCATTAGATACCAAGCCTCCTCTACGATCAGAATTCTTTTTTTCAAATCTTTTCTTATCGTCGTCCAAACAAAGTCCAAAATCATGAAAAAGGCGATGGGGCGTAATATTTCCTCCAAATTTTTGGTTGAAAAAACAGTCATTTTACTACCAAGCTTTACAGTTGATTGCGAGTCAAAAACGCCTGCCAACGATCCTCTGATGTATTTTTCCAGTCTGTCGGCCAAACTGCGAGCCTCCGGCTCGGCGGATCCTAGCAATATTTTGTATAAATCTTCCATAACGGGAGGCTCCTTGGTCATTTGGGTATCCGGATCGGGTGTAATACCTTTTATTCTGTATGTTTCGATTAAACAACGGTCAAGAATCGCTTCCTCCTTAGGATTCAACTCACCCATAACAAGTTTTAACAAAGTATGTAGGGATAGCAGTTTTTGTCCAAGCTCGTTTTCTCCTTCTACAGCTATACCGGATAAATCAAAGGGATTAATTTTAGCGGGGGAGCTGGGCGAAAAATCAATATAATTTCCACCCACAGCATCGCACAAAGTTCGGTATTCTTCTTCAGGATCAATGATAATAACCTCCGCTCCAAAAACCATTAATCTTAAAGCTTCCAGTTTGACGAAGTAAGATTTACCTGCGCCGGATTTTGCAAAAACCACAGAATTGGCGTTCTCTAAAGAGAACCTATCAAATATTATTAGCGAGCCATTATGCCTGTTTATGCCGTAAAGAATACCTTCATCCATGGTTAATTCAGACGAAGTAAAGGGGAATGTTG
>CAZNJL010000022.1:0-9677 GCA_964573325.1 uncultured Candidatus Saccharibacteria bacterium
AAAATGTTCAATTAACAGTGCTATCATTCGTTCATACGACCCTAGTATGGCCCGGTGTACCATCACAGGAGGTACTTTTTCGCCTTTTTCGTTTATATAATATAGACCAAACCTTTTTGGAGTCGCGAAGTCAACTTGAACGGTAGGGATTTGTATTTCTTTGCCAAGCGCGTCTCTAAACATAACATCTATTTTTGGACCATATAGAGCCGCCTCTCCTTCGCGTAACTTGGCGTTCAGCCCCATTTCGTCTGACACTTCCTGCAACATTTTCTCGCACTTATCCCAGTCTTTCGGCTCACCAATGTATTTTTCGGGATGGTCGTAGTCTCTAAACGACAGCGATACCCAAGAGTTTTCCCACAGGCCTAAAGCGGAGTAAAATTCCTTGATGATATTGACCATGCCTTTTACTTCGTCTTTAACTTGGTCTACGCGACAAAACGAGTGGCCATCCTCTACGGTTATGGCGTAAACTCGGTTAAGTCCGCCCACCTCGCCGGGCTTTTCGGCGCGATACTGTTTTTCAGATTCCATATACCTTATTGGAAGATCCCGATATGATCGCATTCTTGAGGCATAAATTTGAGTTTGATGCGGACATTGGACAGGTTTCATAACAAAATTATGTTTTTTAGATGAAGTAACATGAAAAAGTTCGGCACCAAATTTTTTCGCGTGTCCTGAAAGTTCGTAAAGGTCTATTTTTGCCAGGTGCGGTGTGATTACTTTTTGAAAACCGTAATTTTTACAGACCTTTTCTATGTGGTTCTGCAATTCTTCTTTAATGACGGTGCCTTTTGGAGTAAACATCGGTAGCCCCGGTCCAACGAGTTCTGAAAAACAGAATAAATCTAGCTGTTGGCCCAGTTTTCGATGGTCCCGTTTTTTAGCTTCTTCCAGAAACTCTAGGTACCGGTTTAGCTCTTCCTGCCAGAAAAACGCTGTTCCATAAATTCTTTGCAGCATTTTATTTTTCTCGTTTCCTTTGTAATATGCACCAGCAACTTCCATTAGTTTAAACGCTTTTATCTGTCCTGTAGAGTTTAAGTGGGGGCCTTTGCATAGATCTATGTCATAATATTCGTCTTTAGGTGAGCCGATTTCATACATGGTTAGTTTTTCGGCCTTATGCTCTTCTATCGTGATCAGCTTATATGGGTTATTTTTAAAAATCTTTTTCGCTTGGGCAACCGTAACCTCTTTTCTCATTATGGGAAAATCAGCATCAATAATTTTCTGCATCTTTGCCTCTATTTTTGGAAAGTCTTCCGGGGAAATATTTTGCCCTTCCAGATCAAAGTCAAAGTAAAAGCCGGAATCAATCGGAGGTCCTGAGACTTTTTTTAAGCTTGGGTAAAGCTTCTGCATCGCGGTGTGCAACACATGCTCCGTTGAGTGGCGTAAAGCTTCCAGATTTTTTTGGTCGTGCTCTTTATTCATAGTATTTGCTTATTTTAGCCTAAAAGGCCGGAAAAACAAAATTGCTATGTGGATCACACCTCACGCGTATTTTACTCAGCGACATTCTAATTTGGAGTATAATATGGATAGAAAATTAATGTGAAGTGCCTCACGCTTCGGTTTTTTGGACGATTGCGTACCTGAAGATCGTATTGACCTTTCACTTCACGGGGTAATTATCCTATCGCTCGATAGAATTGTCAAGCGGGAGCATCGTCCTTTTGGAAATGAAAAAAGCAAAACAAATAAATATAGGACTTTGATTCACAAATATGCCAAGGGTGGGTTGTATACTCTAGATGCTTTCCTAATTAAGTTTAATCAACTAAGTTATAATCACTCCATGATTTTGAATATATACAAGCCAAAAAGTTGGACCAGTACTGATGTCGTTCGAAGGGTGAAATCTACCCTGAACTTGAAAAAGGTCGGTCACGCGGGGACTCTAGATCCTTTGGCGGAAGGGGTTTTGATTATTCTGACTGATCAAGATACCAAAAAACAGATGGAGTTTATGTCTATGCAGAAGGAGTATGTCTTTGAGACGGCCTTGGGGGTTACTTCAGAGACCTATGACCTGGAAGGTCCATTTAATTTTTCAACCTCAGATACCGTGTTTGAAAAACAGGATATAGAAAGAGTCTTTGGTAAATATGTAGGTAAAATCAGGCAAAAAGTTCCTGCGCACTCGGCTGTAAAGCATAAGGGGAAGCCATTGTATAAGTACGCGCGTCGCAATGAATTGTCGGAATACATGATTCCTGAAAAGGAAGTTCAAATTTACTCCATAGAAATTTTGGATTTTGACGCAAGCAAAGAAATTCCCATTATGGGAAAGAAGCTTAATTTGCCCGTTATAAAGGGTAGAGTTATTTGCGGAAAAGGTACTTATATAAGAAGTTTAGTTAACGATATCGGAAATGATTTGGGAACAGGGGCGGTGTTGATCAGCCTCGTTAGAACAAGGATTGGCGATTATACTGTAGAACAGTCTAAAAATGTAGATGATCTTTCTCTATTGTCACTGAATCTGATACAATAAATTTTATTTTTTTCATAAGCCAGAAAATCGGAGTAATTGTTAAGGAATATATTAAATATACAATTGTGTTGAAACCTTGCATAGTAACAAAAACAAAGACCGCCATAACAATACTGGATAGATTTCTATAAGGTTCTATAGCCTTTTTAACCCTTGTTGTTAATTCTTTTTCAACCTGGTCTTCAATAAAACCTTGTCCGATGATACCATAAAGATTTGATTCACCTCCAATTATCTTTCTTACGGATCCGATTGTTGAGTCTATAATATTATCCCAGACGCTAATTTTTTTATTTTCAGGATTTAGTAATACTACTGAAGATGCCATTAAGGCTATACAGAGCAAATATCCTTTGATTACAGGTCTTAAACTCACGCAAGGAATAGACTTAACTAGCAATTTTTCCAATTTTAAAGACTTTTTCAGGTAAATTCCCATAATGAGAAAAATGATTAAACAAGTTATTAAAGCATTGACCGGTTCCAGATTTAGTAACACAGCATAAACTCCAATCGCTATGGGGGCAGGTGCGATCAAATATTTTTTCCATCCTTCCCACGCCGGAGAGGACAGGCTCAACGTGTATGCGGATAGTAGTGTAAGTGCGGCCAAGCCGGGTAAGGCCGTTAGTTTGATTGAAAAAAGAGAGGCACCTCCAAGATATGTTAAGAAGCGGCTTGCCAGAAACATTGACTCTATAAACAAAAGAAAGGGAAAAATTCCGATCTTAAGGTATTTTATATAGGCAGTATTTGTCACTCACTAATTCTGCCACAAACAGGCGTAAAGCACCAGTTTGGCTCTATAAATATGAATCTAAAAGGATTCTGTGGATTCTACCGCCACAATGACAAGCCTTTTCAAAGTAGTCCCGGGGGGCCAGCAGGTTACTAAAGTAAGGCGGCTCTTGTAGCCCTGTTCCATATATTCCATTGCGGTATTTTCCACCACACTATTTTCTGTAACGGTATATTTATACAGTCTGCTCTTATAGGCAACATAAACTTTATCGCCTATTTTTAGCTTGTTTAACAGGTAGAAGACAGCATTGTATTTGTTGGCGTTGTAAAAATTATCCGATGAGTGCGCAAAAAGCACAGTATTTTTCCTTTCTTGCGGAAGTGCGGTCCCTTTTGTGTGGGCTATGCCTTGAGAAAGAGCCTTTTGGTATTCTTTTGAGTCAAAGGGATCTATTTCGGGAATAACTTTAACATTTACGCCGATCTTGGGAACTATCAGAGAAAACTCTTTATCCACGGCTTTAATTTCAACATTCTCGCCATTATCGATTGTAATTGGGTCTGCGATTACCACAGTCGCTCTTTTTTCGGTTGGTTTTCTAACCAGGTAAAATAATTCGGCTTTCAATAATGGAAAATACTGTATTAACAGCAAGGCTACTGCTATGCCACCTATTATACTAATGGCCGTTTTAAAATATCTTTTAACGTGGGGGGAGAGCATCCTTAATATTCTTTCTTTTTTTGTTGAAAATGATTCCAATAATCAACAAGGCAAGTAATGCCAACCACCACAAACCAAATCGTTTATTTTCAGTCCCCAGTACCTTTTCTTCTTCTTCCTGGGCGGTCGTTTTCGTTTCTTTTTCGATGTCACCCGGTTTGGTGGTCTCAGTCCCTTCTTTCGATTCACCGGCAACTTTCCCGCCTTGCTCTAATTCCTGTAATTCAGAAACCTCCTCGTCTCTTAGCAATAGGCCAAACGCGCTTATCTCTTCGTTTTGCTCGGTGGCCGCCGTTATAACAATCAAATCTTCTACAATTTCAGATCTGGCGCTAGAAGGGTTCCCCGCTCCGTCAAACGCACGAACCGCGTAATACGAGTCGCCGCAGTCTGATCCGTAAAGCAAATGGATAAACGTCTCCTTTTCATTAGCGCCCATATATAAAGTTTTAATTCTTGTACTATCTTCTGCCAAAAAGCTCTTTTTGTCGGAACGATAGACTTCCACATATTCTGTTTCCGTGTCTTTGGCGGTTTTGACCGTTATCTCGTACTCGCATGAATTATTTTTAGATTTTTTAATATATTCCGGTCTTTCGGGACCTTCGTCTTTGTAGTTAACGTAAATTATCTCCTCTGTAGTTTCGTCGGTTGTGCTAGCAGTGACTTTAAAGTCATAGGTACCTTCTTTATTTAGTATGCCTGTTCCGACATTACACACTCCGGAATTTCCGCCGGCCTTTAAAGCTACCGAACTGAATTCGGTAAAACCCGTTTCGTTGGGAGATTTTTTTAAGCACTTAATATTTATTGTTTTGTTGTCCGTACTTAAGGCGACAAAGTCTATTTTAAAATCGGTGTTTATCGGAGATTTGGGTTCAGAAATTCTTATGACCAGTGAGGAAGCGGCGGCGTTTGCATAGTTTTGGTTGAATGTCAGTAAGGCGACCCCAAGGAAGAGCGCGAAAAGCGATATGGTTATAGTTTTTTCTGCTAGTCTTCTTTGTTTTAGCAGAGATACTAATTTGATTATTGCTAAGCCAACGATTGTCGCGGTTAAAAACGAATCTGCTCCCGTTGCGGGAAGTGTCGCTGCTCCAAGAACTTCGCCTGTTTGTTCTCCCAAAACTTCTTTTTCTTCTGTTTTAATAGAAACTTCCTCTTCTTCAACGGGTACAGTTTTTTCCACCAAAATTTGGGTTCCTGCAAAATAATCGTTTACTATTCCATTGTTTATGGCAAAATTGGAAGATACCGCGTCCGCTAATATTAGTTCTTCAGAATTATTTTTGGATTCTTCCTCTAATATGGTATAGCCCGCAGCCCATACCAGGTCCTTGTAAACTCCGTCAGAGGCCTCTTTTTGTACGGTACCGGTGTAAGTCAACTTTATTGACTCGTTTGCCTCCATAGAGTCAATTTCCCAAACGCCCGGAGATGCGTAGTGTGGTTCTAATATGATACCGGCAGAGCCTAGATTTCCTCTAAGATTGGATATAACCTCCCAAGAACCATTATTGTAGTCAACACTATCCGGAGGTAAGTCAGTTACCGTTACATTTCTTAAAGGCAGATCGCCGGTTACTATCTTTATTTGGTAGGTAACTTCATCACCTGTAGTAAGCATGGTTGGCCAACTGCCGTTGGTTTTGGATACCGTAAATCCCCGCTCCTCAGGGGGAATAGCATCACATTCAAATACCATATCAAAGTCAAACCAAACCTCTGATTTTTGGTAAGAATTTCCTGTGGCAGGATCAAATTTGACTAACCATTGAACTTTTTCTGACGACATAGCAGGCACTTTTACTATGTTTACGCTACTTGAATTGAAGAGGTCCTGTAAAGTTGCTTTGTCGGTAGCTTGACCACCGAATACTCCACCGAAAGGTATACTGTATGCAGTAGAAAGTGCTGTCCACATTTTTGATGGAAAATCCGCTGGAGTTGGGCTCGGGATACTAATATTGGTGATTTTTCCAAGGTACATAGCACAACCCTCATTTGTATTGTTAACAAAGGTAATTGTGCGCTCTATGGAATCTCCGGGAAGCATCTTTGTATTGTCAGACTCGTATTGATCAAAAAGGGCGTCTCCTGCTGAAGGTGTCATAATACACTTGTTTACTGTGTCACAGGTTACCGTTATTTCTTTGGCGTCTGCATTGCCAAATGTTATTGAGACTAGTGCGATTAAAGAGAGCAGTTTGGTTGTTCGGATTAGTCTTCTATTCATCGGAGCCTCCTTCCGGCTCACTTGCATTTGGGGCTGATTCCTCAGCGTTATCTTCGTCTTCCGGTGCTATTTTGTCTATATCTGTACTTTCTGTAGCGTCTCCACCTTCTTTCTCCCCTTCCTTGTTTTCTTCCTCCCCTTCCTCCGCGGCGGGGGTAGGAATAGCTTCGTCTTCAGTCTTTACCCCCTCTTCCTCCTCCCCTACTTCCACTTTTTCCTCCTCTGTTTCAGTATCGGTCTCTTCCTGAGCAGGTTCTTGAATAATTTCCTCGGGTTCTGTTAAGGCCGTTGCGATAACTTCCGTGTCAGGCTTTTCTACTATCTTTTCTTCTACTTCTTCCGGCTCTTTATAATCCTCGGATGTAGGGTCGTTTTCTGACCTGTTCGCCGATTTTGGAGTACCATAGTCGTCTCCTTCGGTATCCCAATAGGCTGTGTCATTACACAAATCATCCATACAGGAGTGCCAGCTACCGGAAAGTGAGCCGTCTCCCGGAGTATCATTTCTCTCCATGGAACGCCACTTATCCGTTCCGCTGGCTCCCGGTGAGCCTTCAGAACCTGCTGCCCAGCCAACGCCTGGACTTACATCCGGAGTTTCGTCTATGGACATGCCCGAAGGATCTTTTAGTACTAATTTTTCACCTTCATGTTTAAATTGAAGAATTCCCTTATTGTCAGGACCCCCTCCGCCAAGCCCAATGACTAAATCTGCGTCTATACTGTCGTTAATTGCGGCGAAACTGTTGCTTCCGTTTGTGTGATCTGTTTCAAAATTGGCTATTAAGTAATATCCGTTGGCCGGTATTTTTCCGGTTAGGGTTATATTGTGGGGTCCGGGTCCCGCTTCGGTTATGGTCCACCCAGTCAAGTCTATTTCTCCGCCGGTCATGTTTCTTAACTCTATCCATCTGTCCAGTTCATGCTCGCTGGAACCTCCCCACATTATTTCGTTTATTACTACATCACCCTCTTGGGGCCATTGGACTGTGAAGGTGCATGTAAAGTCATCATCTTCCGGTAAGGTTTTTCCAATAACATCTCCGTCGGAATTTAGACCTTCTATATAGTAGGCATAAGTTCCTTCATTGGAGGCCCAAGTTGTGTATGTGTAAACTTTTTCAGTGTCATCAAAGGAAAGTTTTGTTGAGTAGTCGGCAGGGTTGTAAGCGCTTCCCTGTTTGACCCAATTATTGGAGCTATCCAATTTATACCCCGTAATTTGGTAGCTATCTGCACCTTCCATTTGAGACCATTTTAAAATTTGCAGTGCAGATTGATTACTATTTTGAGATTTATCTTCTGTTACTACATTACAAAGTCCCAAAATGGGATTTCCATCTGAATCATCTGCTTGGGTTTCCGCGGTCTCATATCCCATTTCCATTAGCCAATCTGAAGTTGAAACTGAATTTGAAAGAACTTCTTCATCCCAAAAGCCTGTATAGGGGCCCAGATTCTCCATCCAGGCCACTGCTTCTATATCAAAGTCACAACTTTTATCTGATAAATCAGGATCATCGTTATCCGGAATCGTTATGGAAAACAGATATTCGTGCGTACCATCCGTATTTTCCAAAAAGTAATAGTTATCACTGCCCCCAAGATTTAGAAAGAAATGTCCCAAGGTACCGTTAAATAATTTCGTTGAATCTCTGTATACTTCCAGTTCCAAATCTTCGCAGAATTCTGTATCCCCTGTTATGCCTGTGATTTCTAGACTGTAAAGAAATCCTAACTCCCTCACATTCTCGATTTCGATTGTTCTTTCCGCAGTGTCTTCAAGATAGAGATCGACGTTTGGGGAGAAATCTTCTGTGGGCGAACGCATTTCCATGTCTAATGTTGACGTTTCCATTGAATTATTTTCGGAGGTTTCTTCGTCGTTGAAACCGCCAATAGGTGTTGTTGCGAAGACTTTTTCGGGTTTAAAGAATATAGCCGAGAGTAGTATTGTTATCGTGAGTTTTTGGATAATTTTGGAATTATTCATCTTTTATTTCCTCTCCCATTACTTCCACATTTTCTATTTCCGTGTTTTTATTTTCTTGTTTGTTTTCACTTTCGTTGGATTTTTCTTCTTTTTCTTCCTGCTTTTTCCTCAACATTTTAGAGATCTCTTTTTTTATGTTTAAAATTTCGTTGTATATCAAAAGGACCGCAGGAATTACGATGAGTATCATGAATCCTGTTTGTGTTTTTGTGAAGGCTATCGCTCTGCCTGCGTATGGAATGGAGAGAATAACTTTTCCTAGAACTTGCCTTTCTGTTACCATTTCGTTATCCGGAGTGTCGTTAGCATCCCCTTTTACGGTAAATGTAGCTCGACCTTCATCATCATGAACTTCAATAATTCTGTGGGTAATTATGGATTTTATGTCTTTGAGGTTATCGCCGGGATTTTTGAGAAAAGTGATGATGTCGTTTTCTTTGTATTCAGCCGCCCTTTTAACAAGAACCACCGATCCAGTTTTTATTTTTGGTTCCATAGAGCCGGACATGACTACTAGCATTCTGTATCCGCCGGGGGCTTCATGCACTGATAGAGTTGTTCCGACTGCAATAAACAGGAAAACGGCAATAACAAACCAATATAGGACTTTTCCTGTCTTTTTCAATTTTCCCAACATATTTTTATTTTACCTTTTAATTAGCTCTAGCGAAGGCTGAACTTTTCTAGAATAGTTCAACCTTCAAAGAACTAATTAACATTTATTATCTCAAAATGTCTGCTTGACTAAACGCTACCTGGCCCCAAATTGTACACCATGCCGCTACAGGGTCTGTAGAGACTAACTTAACAGTAAATACACCTGTTTGTGGTGTTGAGAAGTTGAATGTTGTAGTTTTCCATTCCTCTGCTGTATTACCGTCAAACTCATAGTGCCCAATTTTTACACCAGCTACATAGACATCGAAACTGTCGTCCTGTGAGCCGTCCAAGTGTCGAAGGTTTATTTTAGTAGCGTACTCGGTTCCTGCATTCATTGTGAAAGTTGCATGTTCGTGATCTTCCCCGCAACCGTCACCATGGCCCATCAACAGTCTTAAATCTCCATCGTCCCCGCCGCCGTAATTACCGTTATCACCCAATTTCCAACTGTTGCTCCAATCAATAAGATTGTGGCCGGATTCACTGGTTGCATCTCCGATATCCAACGAATCTAGTGGTGTCTCATCTCGACCATGTCCGGGAAGTTCACCTGCTGGGGGAGTTGCTCCACCTAAGACCTGTTGAGCATAAAGATCTACATTGAAGGTTAGTTTGTCTCCCTGAGCCCAGTTTCCCGTGTCGCTGTCCATGTGATAGCTTTGTTCCACTAGCATATTATTTGATGGTGCTAAGCGACCCAGATATATCCAGTAACCCGCAACACCGATTGTTTGATTCCATAATTGGTAATCTCCATTCATTACTGTATATCCATCAGCTTCCTTGATAATTGGGTCTCCATTTACATTCATGTCGT
>CAZNJL010000023.1:0-9605 GCA_964573325.1 uncultured Candidatus Saccharibacteria bacterium
CATAGTCGGTGCCTTCAACAATAGACTTGGCAATACCTTTTACTATGGAAGTTTTTCCGCTTCCAGGCTGACCGATAATCAATATGTTAACCTTTTGGGAACCCGAGAGAAGGTCGGTTATTTCCTTGATTTCCTTCCGATGGGCAACAATTCCCCTGATTAGGCCTTTTTTGGCCAATTGCGTAAAATCCGTAGAGACAGAATCCAAAGTAGGCGTAACTCTTCCTGTCATACCGCGTCCAAAACCTCCCATTTTGTCTAAGTGATAATCTTCTTGCCAAAAGAAAACCCGCGAAAGGCGTTCTTTCTCATTTAAAACCCAAAAAACTGCCTCTTTAATATCATCTAACCTTGTCCCGAAAGATAAAAGTAAATCTTCAATTTGGGCATTTGATAGTAGAAGGGCATAAAAAACGTGCTCAATTTCTATATATCTGGTACCATTTTCTTGAGCAACATCATATGCTTTTTTAAGCACCTTCCAAATTTCTAAATCGGACAACAATGGGGAGATTTTTTCCCTGAATTCCGAAGAATCAAGTTCCGCTTTCGTAAGCAAATGCCGGATTTCTTTTGTACCCACTATTGAATCCAAAGAATTGCTCCCAACGGTTGATTTAAGTTTTTTAAGGACAGACAGCCTTATCACAGATATGAAGTCTCCTGATTTAGATAAGCCTACCCTCTGCGGAGGGGTGTCGCTGACTAAAAATAACCTTCCAAAATAAACCGCCAGAAAAACGAACAGGGAATAAAACTTCAGAGAGTCAGCTACATATAAAGGGAATATGAACCAAAAAAGCGGAGCGAGCAGCATTAACAACAAAAGCAAAATTAGCACAAAAGAGCCTAATATTACCTGGCACACGCGAATTATAAAACCAATTATCCTTCCGGGTAGAGTGTAATCTCCAAACAAGGGTACAAAGAGAAGCCTTATATTTAAAGTAAAGGAAGCAATATGATTAAGAAAGACCAAAATTCGCTTAAGTACAACGAATATTCTTTTGGGTGCTTTATATAACCACCACTGAAAAGGTTCCAATAGCAGATAAGGCAGGTTGCGCATACTAAAAGAATATCAAGTGCTTGCTTGGTTTACAAACCTTTTCATTATTATGCCCAGACGGTATCCGATTGGCACATAAAAGAAAAACAACAGAAAAATGGGAGATATTAAAATTGATGTAACATAACCAAAATAGGGGAAAGTAAATACAACTTTGCCTAAAACATCACCACAATCAAGAGGAACTAGATCTTCATAATCATTCGCATCGCCTTTTGTGTAAAAGATCGGTTCCGCATTAATTTTCTCAACTCGGATAATTCTATGAGTAACCAATGTGTTACCTTTGTGCTTATAAGTGATTATTTGTCCTACAGAACTCTGCTCACCTTTTTTGACCACAATTAAGGATCCAGGGGGTATTTTCGGCGCCATAGATCCGGTACTCACAAGCAAGATAGTGTAATCTTTGAAAAAAAGAAGGGCAGATATACCCCCGATTAATGCTATTAAAAGAAACGAAGCATTTTTTTTAAACCAATTTGCTATCTCCAAAAGTAATTTTTTCATAAGATTACGAGATAAAAAATTTACTAAAAAGGTCGGCCGGACGTAAAAGTACAAAGTACTAGGCTCCGCAGGCTCCCACGAAAAAATCGTGGGAGCTTGGAAAAACCCGCACAAGGCCAATCTCTACAGATAAAATCCATCTAAGAGCAAGGTGCCAAACTACAGCCCCAAAGCGTTAAACTCAAAGTCAAACAGCATACCCGCCCCCTGTTTTGTGGAAGATACACTTGTTGTGGAGAATCGTACTAGCAAAGTTCGTACCTCTCCCTGAGGCAACACGCCTAAATCAAATCCCATCGTATTCCATTTGATAATAGTTTTAGCGCCATAAGAACTGCTTGTGTACTCCGACTCTTGAGGAATGCCATCTGCGTTTGCATCCTTCCAGTCAAAGATCTCAACAAAGATGATTTGCCTTAGCTCTGCAGGATCGTCAGCAGTCTGATAGTTAGCGGTTGAGGTCAAATTCACCGGACCGGTACCGTTGTTATATACCTGAACTACATAATCCTCAAACCACTCGGGAGTAATATTCTCAAACGAAGGACCTGCCTTATTGTCAACTAAATTGGATGGATCTGTCCCACCTCCAATTACATCAAGCAACTTAATGTCAGAGCTGGCTACCGAAAATGTCGTCCCAATAAACTTGGCATTGTCAGTAAAGGTAGCAAAAGTTACTCCAAGAGTAAGTAAAATCAGCAAAACCAAAGAACCGTAAATGTAAAAGGTTTTTTTCATTTTTTTATTTATTCACCTCCTTTCGTTATTTAAATTTAATAATCCGGAATTCTTGAAACTGAAATAGTTATCCGAAGTAATGATTATGTGATCCAGGAAGATAACTCCAACTTGAGCCGCCGCCAAAGACAAAATTCGAGTAATTCTTCGATCCTCATCGCTGGGAGCGGGATTACCTGATGGGTGGTTATGAACAAGAACTATTGAGGAGGCATCATTAACCAACGCAGACCGCAAAACCTCACGAGGATCAACCAAAGACTGGTTTTGTGTTCCGGTAGAGAGTAAAACCAGTCGTAAAAGATGGCTGTTAAAATCTAAAGCTAGTAAATATAAACATTCCTTATCCTTCCCTAGAATATGTGGTCTAACAAGCTCATACGCCACCTGTGCTTTACTAATCTTTGGTCTATCCAAAACTTCCATGGATATACTTCTTCTAACAATCTCACCTATGGCCTTAATACATGACACCTTCGCCCTGCCTACATATCTAACCTTTCGCAAGGAGGAGTAATCTGCATATATTAACCCTCTTAACCCGTGAAACGTGGAGAGAAGCTGTTGCGAAAGAGACAAAACATTGGAATCTTTACCACCGGATCTAATAACTATCGCCAATAGCTCAGCATCGGACAAAGACTCGGTCCCATACTTTTCCAGTCTCTCACGAGGCCTATCGCTAAAGGGAATATCTCGAAGAGTTAAACTCATAGAGACATTCTATATTATTGCAATATATATTGGAACAGGGTATATTCTATCTAAAATAGATGCTTAACAAACCGGGAACACAAATCAGAAGAATTCGTCAAGACAGCGGCATGTCTCAAAACAGATTTGGAGAAAAAATCGGAATTTCAGGTAAAACTATCTCTGCGTATGAAACAGGAAGGATAACTCCGCCTCTAAAAGTCCTGGAGCGCATAACTATCACATACGGAATTGATGTAGAAATACCAAACCCTAAAGATAAAGAGACAGTTATAAGAATGCTCGGAAGGATAAAAAATGACCTGGATCTATTGGAAAAAAACCTAAAACAATGTTCGTAAAGTTTATCTTTTGGAATATTGTGGCGCTTTGCGAGCTTTTCTAAGCCAGTATTTTTTGCGTTCTACCATTCTGGAATCGCGGGTAAGCATACTGCTTTTTCTTAAAGTCTGCGCGAACTCCTCACTAACATTGGCTAAAGCCCAGGAAATGCCGTGAACGACCGCTCCAAGCTGAGAGGACGTCCCGGAACCTTTAACTCTTATGCTCAGATCATACTGCTTCTCCGGGTGGGATACGCCAACAAGATTAAATGGTCTCATCCAATTGTCTTTCTTGAATGCAAGGTCAGAAAAATATTCCTCCGGAGGAACACCGTTCACCAACACCTTCCCGGGACTCTCTTGCAAAAAAACGCGGGCAACTGCAGTTTTTCTTCTTCCTGTGCCTGTTGTTAGTTTACCTGTTTTTTTTACTACCATCATTAGTTACCTTTGCCCCCAAACTGAGCCTGATGCCGATGCTCGGAACCGTTATAAACATGTAAATTGGACATGCGCTCGTTTTTTAACTTATTCTGCGGAAGCATTCTTTTTACAGCCAGCTCGATAACTTTTCGAGGATCTTTAGCCATCATTTGCCTAAATGTTAATTGTTTGATACCCCCGGGATAGCCGGTGTGTCTGTAGTAAACCTTTTTATCTGCCTTTTTTCCGGTAACCTCTATCTCGGATGCGTTTATAACCACAACCCTGTCCCCTATATTGATATGAGGAACATAACTGGGTTTATCCTTGCCCATAAGGCTTTTAGCAATCTCTGTCGCGAAATGACCCAATACTTTACCGCTGGCGTCAAAAATCCTCCAATTATTCTCTACATCGCCCTTTTTAGGCATATATGTTCTATTATCATCTACTCGCATATTATTTTTCCCCCACAAACGATATTCTAGCTAGCATAGAATTATCTCCGGATCTGTTACCTACACGAACTATTCTTGTATACCCACCTTTTCGGTTCTTATATGTAGGGGCAATCTCCTCGATCAGCTTTCTTACTGAAGAACCTGTGGTCAATTTCGGTTCCAGATATCTAATCACATTCAACTTGTCGGTTCCGGCATCCCTAGCCCTTGTAACAAGCCTCTCCACATAAGGTCTTACGTACTTGGCTTTAGCCAGCGTAGTGACAATACTACCTTTTTCTACCAAATCAGTTGCGAGGGTTCTTCTTAACGACTTGCGATGATCCAGATCTCTTCCGAGTTTTTTACCTGCTACTCTGTGACGCATTTGTTACTTAGAGCTATACTCATTAACTAATTTTATAATCTCATCAATTGACTTTTGACCCACATTCTTTATATCAAGAAGATCTTCTTCTGTTTTATCTAGCAAATCCTCCAAATTGAGTATGCCTGCCTTCTTTAAGGCATTAATAGTCCTCGTGGGAAGGAGTAAATCGTCAACGGGAGTTCCTTGGGACTTTGAAGTTTCCGCTATCTCCACAGCCTCCAATTGCGCCTCTGTCATGTCTTTGACCTCATCCCAAATAACAAGCTTTTCAAAAAAGGCTTTTGTTAAGCGAGATCCTTCCAAAAGAGCTTCTTTTGGGGACACAGAGCCGTCCGTGGAAACAGTCAAGGTCAGTTTATCCAGATCTATAGACTTACCGAATCGTGTTGGCTCAACTGTATAAGAAACATTCAGCACAGGTGTATACAAGGCATCCAGGATTATAGCATTAACTTTATTGCTATCCCTATCTTCAGACGGAGAATAACCGTAACCGTTCTCAACCAAAAGCTCTATTTCCAAAACGGTACCTTTTTTTGTGATTGTAGCTATAGGGGCCTCTTTGTTGACAACCTCCAGATCGGGGGGACAATCAATATCTCCCGCTGTAACCAAGCCTTCCTTATTAACTTTTAGAGTGGCTATTACAGCGTCCTTGGAATGATTTTTAAAGGAAATGTTCTTCAAATTAAGGGTAATAGCCACTACATCCTCTTTTACACCCTCAATCGTAGAAAACTGATGATTAACGCCTTTTATGGTGACCTGTGTTATTGCAGAGCCTTCCACAGAGGTGAGAACTACTCGACGCAATACATTACCTATTGTGTGACCATATCCCTTAGGAAGAGGTTCGAAGACGAATACTCCTTCTCTAGCTGTTTCCTTAACTGTTTTTATTTTTAGATCTACGGGCTTAACCATGTTTATTAAATCTTCCTCCGTTCTAGGACTACCTAGAATAGAAATCTATAATTTGCTGTATTTCGTATCCCTCATTGAAATCTTCTAACACAGGAGCGCGTTCGTAAACTACATGCCTTTCTTTAACATCGGCTTTCAACCACTCGGGTAAAACGAACCCCTCACGAAGGTGTACTTTAGAAAAGTCCACAGGCTTTACGATATCTCCTTTTTTCAGCTGATACGCCGGCGATATAACAAGCCCATCATTCACCGCAAAAACTTTTGCTCTGATCAGCTGCCTTGCTTGAGCCCGCGAGACAGCTAAGCCACTTCTATAAACTACGTTATCCAAACGAGATTCCAAAAGAGTATACAGTGTCTCTCCTGAAATTCCCGGGGATTTCATTGCTTTTAAGACATAATTTTTAAACTGCCTTTCCAATACTCCGTATATAAGCTTAGCTTTTTGCTTCCCTATAAGCTGGACGCTATATTCAGAGGCGCGCCTTCGCCTCGCATTGCCGTGCTGGCCGGGGGCGTAAGGACGCTTATTCATAGCGCACTTCTCGCCGTCACATCGAGTACCTTTTAAATTCAGCTTTGCGCCTACTCTTCTACATAACCTACATTTTGGTCCGTTAATTCGCGCCACTTTTATACTCTCCTAAGCTTCTTAGGACGACAGCCGTTATGGGGGATAGCCGTCACGTCAGAAATTGATAAAACTCTTAGACCTGCGTTCTTCAAAGATTTTATGGCAGAAATTCTCCCAAAACCAGGGCCTTTAACTATAACGGAGACTTCCTGCAATCCAGCGGACACTGCCTCCTTGGCTAAATTCTCTGCTGCCACCGAAGCGGCAAATGGCGTAGACTTGCGCGAACCTTTAAACCCGGAAGAACCCGCACTTCCTGAAAATAGCGCATTTCCATCAGAATCAGTAATCGTAATTATCGTGTTATTGAATCCTGCGAAAATATAAACCCTCCCGGATTCAGGAACAGCTGCTTTTCGTTTCTTGCTTATAGTATTTTTTTGAACTAATTTCTTTGCAGACATAATTAGAAATGACTAAGTCTTTGATAATTTCCTCTTCAAACCACCTACTGTTCTTTTCTTGCCCTTTCGGGTCCTGGCATTATGACTCGTTCTCTGTCCCCTGACAGGCAAACCCACGCGGTGCCTCGACCCCCTGTAGCTTCCTATATCCTGAAGTCGCTTTATATTTTGCTGAACACTTCTTCGTAATTCTCCCTCCACAGGTATAGCTAATTTAGTTATGGCGCTATTTAAGGCAGCGATACTGGCCTCATCTAAATCTTTTATGCGAATTTCTGAATCGACTTTAGCTTGATCCAATATTTTCTCCGCGGTTTTCAGACCAATACCCTTAATGTACAACAAGGAATACTTGGCTTTTTTATTTTCAGGTACCTCTATACCTGCAATTCTAGCCATTTCTTACCCCTGCCTCTGTTTATGCCTGGGAGTTCTCTTGCAATAAACATATAATACTCCCCTCCTTTTTATCAACGTGCAATCCTTGCACCTTTTTTTAACTGATGGTTTAACTTTCATAGTTACCTATATCTGTAGGTTATTCTGCCAAGAGAGAGATCGTGCGGTGAAAACTCCAACTTAACTCTATCCCCCGGCAAAACGCGTATCCTAAACTTTCTTATCTTTCCTGATATTACAGCCAGAACCTCCTCGTGTGTGCCGTCAAGTTCCACTCTGAATGAACCTGCGGTCATCGCTTTGATCACAGTGCCCTCTTTTTCCAATATTTCTTTGCTCATCTTAAAGACGGGGTAGATAATAACAAATACTTGTTATAAGGTCAACCAAATTCTAGGATAAATAAGTAAAAATTAATGGCTCCCCAGAGGTTATTCCTATCGTGTGCTCAAATACAGCTGAAAGACTCCCATCGCTAGTTCTTATTGTCCACCCATCGTCATCCGTAATAATACCGTAATTTCCCTTCATGTAAAGGATTTCTATAGCCAGTGTCTGCCCGTCATAAAGAGAGGGACCCCGGTTCTTTTTACCATAGCACGGAACAAACGGAGCTTCATGGAGCTTCTTCCCCACCCCATGGCCTACTAGCTCCCTGGAAACATTATAACCGGCGCCCACCACCTCCTTTTGGATTGCGTACGATATGTCTCCCACCCTATTGCCGGCAACAGCCTGTTCAATAGCTCTTTCCAAAGCCCGTTTTCCCGTCAGAAGAAAGTCTTTGTGATGGCTCGTTTCTACTTCAACGGTCTCGCATTGATCGGAGTTATAACCATCATAGTAAGCTCCCAAATCTACACTAACCAAATCTCCCTTCTTTATCCTATACTCCGTTGGAATACCATGGACAATACCGTCATTTACATTTATGCAAGTCGTATATTTATACCCGTCCACGCGCTTAAAAGCAGGAACGGCTCCTAGAGCCAAAATCTCTTTCTCAGCCATTTTGTCCAACTCTAAGAGAGATATACCCGGTTTTACCAAGAATAAAGCCTTTTTAAGCGCGGCGGAACTGATACGGCCGGCGACAGCCATTGCGTCAAATTTTTTCTTATCGCGAGAAGTCACTTCTCTATACCCAAGGCAGTTAGCGCATTTCTGAAAACCTCCTTGGGGGTACCTTCAGCATCTATATTTTTAAGTGTGCCTTTTTTTGCGTAATAATCTAGTGTCTCTTGAGTTGCAGTGTAATATATTTCCAAACGGGTTTTCACCGCCTCTTCTGTGTCATCCGCTCGTTGAACTAATTCACCAACACATTCTTTTAACTGTTCTTTGGGAAGGGTATAGATATTGTATATTTTCCCATCGGAAGTGCAGGTTCTTCGACCGGATATCCTCTTAATTGATGTTTCCCGAGAGATGTCTAAATTCAAAACCGCATCAAATCCGGGATCAAATTTCTCTATATCAGAGAATCGTCGACCCCATCCGTCCAATATGTACCCATCTTTACAGTCACTTTGTAAAACACGTTTAGAGATTATTTTGACCAACAAATCATTAGGGGGCAATTCCCCTCGATCCATATAACTGCGCACAAAGATAGAATCTGCGGACTCTCTGGGTAAAGCCCTTAAAATATCTCCCAATCCAATCAGTGGCACTCCTAACCTCTCTGAAAGCATCTCTCCTACAGTCCCTTTACCTGATCCTTGCGGCCCCATCAACAGTATCTTCATAAACTACAGGTCTAAACCCAGATCACCTAATTGGCTTTGCATCTTTTTTTGCACTTTTTTGTCTACCTGTTTCATCACGGAATTAATTAAATCCTTCAGATCTTTGTTTTCTTCTCCGTTAACCCTAATCTCCTCAATCTTTTTATCTCCCCGAATGCGTATCAGATAATCGCCGGAGGAATCTGACACTGATATTTCTTCTAACTGTTTTTGTATTCTAGATTGAGTCTTACGAAGCTCATTCATCTTTTTAACTTTATCAAGCATGGGGAAAGTATAGCATAAGAAACCAGCTGCTACCTTAAATAACTGCTGTAATCCTTAGAAGCTTTTAGCGAATCTAATTGACGGACCGTTTCCAAAACTACGGAAACAACAATCAAAAGACCTGTACCTCCAACGGAAAGATTCCCAAAACCTAACACCACCTTCATGATAAATGGCAAAATTGCTATTAAACCAAGAAAAGTGGCGCCCCAAAATGTTAGTTTCGTTGTAACACTTCGCAAAAATTTTGCTGTGGACTTCCCGGGCCTAATACCGGGTATAAACCCACCTCTTTTTTTGACATCATCTGCGATCTTTTCGGGATCAAACTGGATGGATGTATAAAAATATGTAAAGCCAAAAACTAGAAAAAAATACATAACATTGTACAAAAATGATTCTTGATGAAGATAAAGAAAGAAGAAGTCCCCAATACTATTTAATAAAGAATTGGAGGATGCCTGTAATGGTTCTCCGACAACCGAGGGTACTGATACAAGGGAAACAGCAAAAATGATTGGGATAACCCCCGCCTGATTTATTTTTACCGGAAGATAATTGGTCACCTTGGATGAAGTCGTTCCTCGCCTACCGTATTCTATACTAATATTCCTG
>CAZNJL010000024.1:0-8918 GCA_964573325.1 uncultured Candidatus Saccharibacteria bacterium
GGGTTCGATTCCCACCCTCCCCACCAGAACATGTCGCAAAGTAACCTGTCTGGCTTAAGCACAATGCGCCAGCATTTGCTTATCCCGAAAAAAGTATGCTCACTTCTTGAGTACGAAATATTTTACCTCACTTAACAACAACTAATAACAGATATCATTTTTGGATAGTGGGTAGCACAGTCGAATTGATATACTCTAAATATGCAATTAGAACAAATTCTCAAAGATAGGTATGGTCTCAATGAAATAACTAAAATCTACAAAGCTGAGGGGGGCCATGATGGAGATAACAGCGTAGTGGAAACCACCTCATCCAAGTATTTTTTAAAACAGTATAAGAATTTTAATGAGCAAAGAGTAATTGAGGTACATAAATCTTATGAGTTTTTTGAAAACTCTGGTATTCCAACTGTCTCACCATTAAAACAAACTGAGGGTGGGGATTATTTCACCTACGGGTCTGAGTTTTACGCTCTGTTTCCCTTTATAGTAGCTAAAGAATTATCAAGAAAGGAGTTGAATAAAACTAATATAGCTTCAATGGGTAGATTATTGGGAAAAATGCACAGAGTTGCGGGGGATTCATTACCTAACTTTATGAAGTCGCAGAAAAATAGAAAATTCGACATAACTTATTTTAATGAAAGTGCCGAACTACTATTAGAGCATATTAAAACTATCGAAAACAAAACGGACTTAGATAGTATGAACTTCAAAACTCTTGCTAATAAGTATGAATACATAAACAATAACAAAGATGTAATACTAGCTACAAAACAGCCAAAGGATATAGTTTTGACACACAGAGATTTTCACGAAAGAAATATGTTTTTTGATGGTGGAGGAGAAGTTTATAAAATTTTTGATTTCGATAAATCCTGCGGAGATTCAAGATATATTGAAATTAGTCGTACTATCCTTTTCGTTTGTACAGCAGGAAAGTTCGAGGATGCGAATTTTGGCAAAATAAGAGTATTGCTCCATAACTACCTAAAAGAATACTTACTCGATAAAAATTCTCTAAGCAATGCTCTTAGGTTTTACATATACGATGACATGTTTAGTAAATGGATTATTGAGCAATATTACACAAAAAGTAATAAGAGAACCGAGGATTTTATGCAAGGCCAGCACGATACACAAATTTATATGAGTAAAAACCTTGATGAGTTTATTGAAAAAGTAACCTCATACCTATAAAGAAGTTCGCAACATCGTTCATAGTACGCCACCAGACATGTCGCAAAGCGACCTGTCTGGCTTAAGCACAATGCGACAGCATTTGCTTATGCCCGAAAGAAGTGTACTCACTTCTTGAGTACCAAATTCTATTTCCTATAACAACAACGAAAAATGAATACAGATTTTAGATAGTGAGTGGTAAAGTCGAACTTTTTTAGTATTTCCATTACAATTGACATATGAGGATTAAATTCCAGATAGATTTAGAATATGACTTAAATATGGTCGTCTATATGCTTAGAGGTGAAAGGTGGGAACACAGAGCAAAAAGAATGAGTCTGCCTCTTGATATCGTTGAAACAGTACACAATGCCACAGATTCTGAATTACCTAAAGCTGTAGAGTTATTGAGAAGGGAAGTACAAAATACTTACAAAAGTCTTGAGCCTTATATGGAATCAACAAAAAGCGCGTTTCAAAACTCCTGGGATGAAATAATTGCAGATTTCTCTGACTTAATTGAGGAAAAAACTAGCACTTGGTTTTATGACGAATACATCTGTAACATAACTAATTACAATCCTGGATTAAGTAATTGGAACGGAAATGTAATTGGCAGGTGGTGGAAGGAAAATGCATATTTACAAAGAAGGATTACAGCACACGAGATTTTATTAGCACATTATTTCTCCATACACAGGAATAACTATAAGGAGTCTGGATTATCTGATAAGCAAATTTGGGCATTGGCTGAAATCTCATCTTTTGCACTAACTGGATTAGATGCTGACATTAGAAAGTTTTGGATTTGGGACACAAGTGAATACTATACAGACCACAATTATCCAGAGTTAGTAGAACTTCAAAACGCATTAAAAGAACCATTCACTAACAGAAGGTCTTTCGATGAATACATTGAGAAGGGGATAAAGTTAGTTAAGCAAATGTATAACCCTCAGTAAAAGAGTACACAACACCCCTCTCCAAGTGATGACGATCGCTCAATTACCCCTTGACAATTAGTACACCGTGTAATAACATGTACTTACTATGAAGTATAAACAAAAGTTAACAAAAATAGGCAACTCTGTTGGTGTAATTATCCCAAAAGAGATTAGAGATGCTTTTGTAATCGGTGCTGGAACAGAGGTTTTTTTAGAACCAAGTAAAATTGATAGATCTATTGCGATCAATATAGAGTCTCCGGGAAATAAAATAGACCCCAAGTTCTTTGAGCTTGTTAAATCAATTGATAATCAGTACTCCCAGGCACTTAAACAGCTGGCTTCAAAATGAACTACCTAACTATAGAGGAAGTGATTCTAATTCATGAATATGAACTTCAAACGCATGGCGGTATTCCGGGAATAAGAAGCATCGAATTGTTGGAATCGGCAATTTACAGACCAAAAACAAGCTTTGGGGGGAAGGAGATGTTTAATACCATTTTTGAAAAATCGGCAGTACTAATCCATGCAATAATACAAAGTCACCCTTTTATTGACGGTAATAAAAGAACAGCAGTAGTTGCGGGCATAGCGTTGTTGAAAATTAACGGTTGGAACATACTTTTAAAACAAGAAAAACTGGTTGAGAGTGCGCTCAAAGTTGCTAACAGAGAATTGGGGATTACCGAATTGTCGAATTTGCTGAAAAAAAGTTCGCAACATCGTTCATAGTACCTCACCATAAAGAATTAGCGTGGAAAATGACGGTAATTGGTACAATCAAACTGCTATACTTAACAGATGAATAAACTATTTAATATCTTTGGTTGGCTAGGAATTTTTTTTATTACAGCTGCTTATGCTTTGATCAGTTTTTCTATTATTGCTTCAAATAATATAATCTATCAATTATTGAATCTATTAGGGGCTGGGGGAATAGTTTTTTCAAGTTATATAAAGAGAGATATGCAACCCGTTGTTCTAAACATTTTCTGGGGTTTAATAGCACTAATCGCTCTTATTAACCTCATGGCGTAAAGTTCACAACTACTTGCCCATCAAGTAAATCTTAACAGCAAAAAGTTACGACTTCCTAACTTCCTCCACAAACAAATCCAAACTACTATTCCCATTAAAAACATTTTCCCGCACAGAATAGACCACATCTACAGCATCGCCCAAAACGATGCCCGTCAGCAATTCCCGCGAATTAAAGTAAATAGCTTTTTGATACTTTTTCCCGTCATAAAATTTTAGGGAAGTATGCGTCTTATCACGGCCAACAAAGGATATATCGGCAATACGCAGTCCCCTGCTCACAAACAATGGAGGCCGATTCCCCTCTCCAAAAGGTTTCAGCGACTTTAAAAATTCGTACAAATCCCAATTTACCAAATCCAGCGGTATTTCAGCATCTATCTCCATAGAGCGAACGAAAATCTCCTCATCAAAACGATCAGCAAAAACCTTATGTAAACCCGCCTCAAGTATGGATATGTTATCTTTGGGGATCGTAAATCCGGCCGCCATTGGGTGGCCGCCTAAATTTACAAACAAATCGTCAAATTCACGTAAAATTTCAATGATATTTATACCCGCAATTGACCTCACCGACCCTTTCCCGTACTCACCGGAAGTGCTAATCACAATAGAGGGTCGATAATACTTCCGAACTAATCTGGAAGCCACTAACCCGATAATACCCTCGTGATATTCTTCGCTCGTGGACAAAATAAATCTGGGAATATCTTCTGAAACGGCAGAAAGATTGTACATGCGCGCCGTTTCATCTTGGCGACTGGTATTGATCTGATCTAGTTCGTGCGCGATTTTTAACCTTTGTTGAGCATTGTCACATGTAAAAAGTTCTACGGCTCTGGAAGCGTCCGCCAATCTTCCGGCCGCGTTTATTCTGGGACCTAAAACCCATCCCAACTCGTAAGTTCCCAGATCCTTTCCTGACACACCGGAAACCTGAATTAGTTCTTCTAGCCCCGCAGGAGGCGACAAGTTAATGACTTCCAGCCCTAGACGAACTATCGCCCGATTCATACCCAATAACGGCTGTACATCGGCCACAGTGGCTAAGGCGGCCAACGCAACAGAATCTCCCTCTTTTGCGCCCAAAATACGGGTTAAAATCCAGGCTACAGAGGCCGCCACTACTTCATCCGACCAAATGATTACATCCGCCGCCGGTAATTCTTCAAGTTTCTGATGATGATCTGTGATTATTAAATCGTGTCCAAGACTTTTTATGTACCCTGCTTCGTTCCGAGAGGTAATTCCACAGTCTACGGTAATAAAAAGGATTTTTTCTGCCGATTCTAAAACAGGGGCCGAAACAATCGCCGCATCAATGGATTCCTTAGAAAGGCCGTAACCATGATCAAATCTATTTGGAATAAAGTAATAAACTGATGCATATCCTAACTCTTCGAAAAGATAGTTATACAAAATGGAAGTTGCGCAAACCCCGTCAGCATCATAATCTCCCATAATCAAAATCGGCATTTCTTTTTGCGCCGAATATTCTATTAATTCCTTCGCGCTTTTTAAAGCACGCTTAAAATCATTTGGAAAAAGCCGCAATGCTTTTAACGGGTTCTCAGTCCGAAGGAAATTTTGCGCGTCTTCCTCCGCAGTCAACCCCCGTTTGGCTAATAACAGTTGCTTTAACTCGTCAAGATTTTGCGCTTGTCCAAATACATTCCATTTAGTTTGCATGGCTAATATAGTTTAACAAATGGAAGCGGATTTTACTGATTTATTTTGAGGCGGTGTGAGGGAAAGAAATGAATAAATAGCTTATCTAGTTCTGTAAAACCGCCAAAAAATCAGAAAATTAAGCAGAACTCCCAAAAGTGTCGTCAAGTACAAAAAATACAACTCATAAAAATTAAGCGCCATACCCAAGAGACTTAAGCCCGCCAACACTAGCCCTCCATAATTAAAAAACTTTTTCCCATAAGAAGAAGCTTGGAATACCGCCAAATTGTAAGGCTTATTTTTCTTTAGACCTGCTTTCAACCGGAATAACACCAACAAAAGGCGCGTCAACACAACCAAGAGCGATATTCCTACGATAACCAGAATACTTATATTAAGTGGTACGGAAAAAGCTTTTAAGCATAGAGCTAGAAAAACCGAGTAAAACAAGAATGAAAACGCTATTTTACAAACAAATTTTCCGTGAAAGGCATACAGTACTGAGAAAAGCGTGATCAAGGCCAAGCCAAATATAACCAAGAGTTTATACAGGGCTTCCGACCTCAGGACAGGTTCAAAAACAAAACCCTCTTCGACTGTCAATTTTACAGGCAACACCCCACCATTAACCTGCAAACTCAAAAGTTTCGCTGAACTCTCATCCAAACCGCCACGAATCACAGGATCAACGGGCTGATCCATATTCGCCAATTCCTCGGAAACAAGAGGCATTGCCAACGGAACCGTTGCTTCATCAAGAAAAATTCCTAACGGACGACCAATATTATCTTTTGCGATTTCGGAAAATTTCGTATGACCTTCATCAGACAGCATTATTTGGACATCCGATCCATTTACAGTCGCCTCCAGAATTTGATTGCCATCCAAACCGGTCTCCTCCCAAACTTCGGGTTTAAAATAATAGTCCACAAAATTCTTCTCATCCCAAGTAATATCCGCTTTTAATTGCTTAAAGAACAAAAACCCCCTGCCAGCCAAAAAAGTTTCTGAGGGCACAACCGGCTCCGAAGAAGGATAAGTCACTTTCAGCCAGAAAGCTTCCGCTGAACTTTCTTCTTTTACACTGTATTCCTTATAACCCAAACCTTTCATCCTATAAGAAATTATAGTCTTGACTAACGAAAGATCCTGTTCTAGAGGTATTTCCGGAAACTTCAACTTCAAAACAGATCCTCCGGAAAAATCCGTCCCCAAACTAAAGTTTTTTCTAGAAGGGAATAAGCCAACAAAAGGTAATTTAATTTGATAGCCACCAACAATCCCCTCGAGCTGCAACTTTTCGTGATCAATTTTTATCGGAATCGGAGGTAAGACCAAAACTATCGCGCCAACAAAAACAACAAAAACCAAAAAAGGCTTGTAGGATTTCTTAAGGATTTTTCTAATACGAACTAAACTTTTCTTCATCTCCGATAAGCATCGTCCTTCCCTGAGACAGCACATGATTTATAAACTGATCATTACTGCGCTTCCTATAATTAAACTCTTCCAAAGACATAACGGAATAGTTGATCTCCTTTTGCAGGGCCTCCTCGGCTTTTTGAACTATAGATTTTAACAACGCTGAGTCTGGTTGGCCAACAACAAATAGATCTACATCCAAAACCGTGGAATCCCGGCCCCGCAAAAAGGGTATGGCCAACATCGCAAATCGTACATCGCCCAACTGTCGCGCGCTATCTATAATTTCCTTTCCTAAACCACAGTCTTTGGCCATCATAGACAAAAGCTCGGTATAGTAAATATGATCCGTATTGACCCGATAATAAACACGGTTACTACTTTTTCGCCTTGACAACAACCCGATTTTTTCCAAACGGCTTAGCTCGCGACGAACCGCATTGATTTCTGCGCCGACAGACCTAACAATAGCTCTAATGTGTTGCTGCTCGTCAGGACGAGGAAGCAACAATTTAAGGATATTAATCCTAACTTCCGAGATAAAAATATGTCTCAACATTTTTCAACTCCCGGGCAGAATTTATTAATAGATAACCTGTAACACATTCCTAGAAGGAACAATGCTTATCCAAAGTTTTCCCCTATTAAAGACCATTTCCTCTCCATCGGTGGTGTAAAACATGGTTCTGGCATCTCTGTCTTCCTTAGACCAGGTTACCTCCGTGACAGTGCCGTCCGTAAAGACTAGGCCTGTACCGCTACCCACTAACTGGTAGGATAATCTGTTCTTTTCATCACCGGGAACAGAGGTTTCGTCAGCAAACTGTACAATAACAGTCTTAACCTTAACTTGCTCGTTGGTTTCTTGGTCTTTAAGCGGAATTGGAGCGTCATTACTATCATAGCCGGTAAAACGCAGATATGAGTTAGTACCGGTATCGTAATGGAATATGCCTGAATAATCACCTTTACTCCAAAAGTCTATGGCGATTTCGCTAGTATCAGGTGTGGCAACAGGAGAATCTTCTTTAAACTGCCACTCCGTAAACCTTCCGCGACCTTCCCAACCTAATTCCTTGCCCAACTTCCTTAAATACTCACCGTCAGCATAAGCTGTATGCTCTGTTGCGACATTGCGCGGATTATCCCGCCAAAACTCTGCCCCACCTCTACCCAGACTTCGCACTGGCCATGTTTCAATGGCTTCCAACGCTTGAGGAGACCACCCAATATGCATAACCATCGCATCACCTAATTCTTTAACTAAAACCAGATAATAGTCGCGGGTACTTCTTACCGGACCAATTTTCTTGGGAGTTTCAGACATGTAAAAAGCGATAAATCTTGTGATACCGCCTTCCGCAACTATTTCATAAATAACATCGGCGGACGTCAAACCCGATTGCGGCCTCGCATCAACATGATTATTAACCATGACCGCCAGAGGCCTCTCATTTATAGGGCCGGCTGTGTCCTTTGTGTACATAACGCCTGTAATGGGATTCTGCAGGCGCAACTCTTCTTTGCTTGCCTCGCCGGAACGGGGGCTAGTAATCCCTTTAGACCCGGAGGTGCCAAAAAGGTATGTTAGTCCCAAGGCCAAAACCGCTGCCAAACAAATGCCTGCAACCGCATATTTAACCGGGAACTTACTCCCATTCTTGTTAAATGATTTAAAAGCAGGAGCCTTTGGTTCCTTAGAAGCCGAATTACTAGGAGATTTTGATCCTGCCATATTTTCCTTGTTTTCTTTATTATCCGGGAATTCCGGAGAATTATTTAATATATTATCTTTAACCATAGAAACATTATACATAATGAGTAAAAGATTTGTCTAATAATTTGAATAATGTTGTTCTAAAGGCGTATCTCAGCATCAACGAACTCGTCTAAATAGCCGTCCAAAACTATATCCGGATTTGTGCTTTCCACATTAGTGCGCAAATCCTTAACCAGTTTGTAGGGATGCAGAATATAATTTCTTATTTGATTACCCCAACCGGGCTCTTTGTACTGTCCCTTTAATTCCAATTTTTCTTTCGTTAGTTTATCCTGCTCAAGTGAATACAACTTAGCGCGCAACACTGCCAGAGCCTTCTTCCGATTTTGATCTTGGCTTCGTTCAGTTTGATTTTCAACCACAATTCCCGTGGGAATGTGCTTTATTCTAACGGCTGTGGAAACCTTATTTACATTTTGACCTCCGTGACCTCCCGCGCGAAAGGCGCCAAAATCCAAATCCTCATCTTTTATTTCAATAGCTTTGGTATCTCCAATGACAGGCATAACTTCTACTAACGCAAAAGATGTTTGTCTTAAATTATCAGCATTAAACGGAGACTGTCTTACCAACCTGTGAACCCCCGATTCTTGTTTTAAAAAACCGTATGCAAGTTTTCCGGTTATTTCTATAGTTGCGCTTTTTAGACCAACCTCCTCTCCGGGGGTAGAATCCAACAACGCAAATTTCCAGCCCATTCTTTCCGCATACCGCGTATACATCCTTAAGAGCATCTCTGCCCAATCCATCGCCTCGGTGCCTCCCTGGCCTGCGTGAACAGATAAGAAAGCGTCGGCTTGGTCATAGGGTCCTGAAAGAAATAACTTCTTCTCCATTTGAGCGGCAAACTCATCAAATTTAGCCTCATCACCTTCCTC
>CAZNJL010000025.1:0-8473 GCA_964573325.1 uncultured Candidatus Saccharibacteria bacterium
AAGTAATTCTTCCTTAGCTGCCTGAAAGAACGGCTTGCTTCCGAAATAAATGATGAAGGTACCTAATATGAATAGGATAATGTCACGTCCTACGAACTCTATATTATAACCAAGCATGTTTCCTAATTGTGGAGAAAGGGCCAATACAAGAATCGTTATAGGAAGTGTTATAAGAAATCTACGTTTGAAATCCATAGCCATCATTCTGTGGTGTTCCATTGGATCCATTCCCGCATGGTGACCAGCATGTGAATGAAATTCTTCGTGACCCTTGTTTTCAATGCTAGATTTTATCACCAAATCCATACCACATTTTGGGCATTTACCAGGTTTATTTTGTTGAATATCCGAATGCATCGGACAGACATAAGTTTCCATAGTTTTATTAATCTCCGACATACTTTTTAGGATTCTGCGTGAATTTGTGCATACAACCTGATGCACAGAAATAATATTTATTTTTACCAATACTTTTACTAAAACTGGCTGTTTTTGGGCTTAAACGCATACCACAAACTGGATCAAGTACCAAAGGAACTAACTCATTAATATCACTTGCTAGATATTCACATAGAACGCTTCCTTTATATCGTTGTAAGAGTACTGAACGTATTAAGTCGCATACTTTTATAAAATTTAAGTCAGATATTGTATAATAAATCTCTTTGCCATCCTTTCTTGTTTTAACAATTCCCTCATGTCTTAAAACCATTAGGTGTTGGCTCAAGTTTCCTTGGGGAAGATAAAGCATCTCTCGGATTTGGTTAACAGCCAGCTCTTTGTCTCTTAATAGATTTATTATTTCCAACCTTTTGGGGTTAGAAAGTGCCTTATGCAATTTTGCATTTATTTCAAACATTTCATTAAACATATTCGTTATTCCGAATATATCATTAGGAAAATGTTCTGTCAAGGTAACCTATCGAAACGTTCGTTATTGTTACCAGTTTATAAGGTTCGAACCTAGAAATTGAAGGGCTAAATACTGCGTATTTCTAATATAAACTGTCATTTTTATCAGAAAAATATTCAAAAGAAATTAAATGAGTAGGGACAGAGTTCGAACCTGAAAGGGAGAATGGTTTGACAACAAAACTAACACTTTCCATGTTCACTCACTCTTACTGGCTGGGGGACAGGGATTTGAACCCCAATTACAGCATTCAGAGTGCTGTGTCCTACCATTAGACGATCCCCCATCAGAAATTCTGCCTAATAGTAACACTTACGCGCCTTTCTATAAAGTTACGCCTAAAAAGTGAAATTACGGGTAAAATATCCTATAATGTGAGTAGTTGACAACCTAGGAAAAGGAGAGAGCTCAATGAAAGGTATAATGCAGATTCAGGCGGGTTTGCCTATGAGAGGAAGGAAGCAACTCCTCGGGTACGTTCAAGAGCGCGTTAATCGGTTCTACCTCCTAATCTTCATAAGCGCGGAATATCGAAGAGTTGCGCCTGCTTATTGGGGCAATGGAAACACCTACCTGTTAATGAAAGGGGTTCGAGAGGCAGGTATTGTAGTGAGAGATTGGGAAGTCCAATATCCAAACGAGAGCTTTGTCGCATGGACAGGGAAAGTCCAACAAATTCTTGTGCTTTTGGAAACTCCTCGAGAGTATGGCTATAAAGCCCAAGGAATCCTTAGGGAGTATGCCAAGGAGCAACCGCACCGCATCTACGATAATCTGAGTGCCGCTCTCCAAAAGATCGGGGTCACGTCAAAAGTTGCGGCAAAGATCGCCGAAAGGAAAATGGCAGAGAAAAAAAGAGGAAAGTGGGATCCGGGGGATGATCCTCGACAGATTCGCATGTATTTCTACGAAGAAAGCGAACGAAGCCCGGGAGGAAAACCTACTGGATGATAGTGGAAATTCTCCCGGGCGCAACACCTCCCACGTTTCGAGATTATCCATGCTAAAATCTATCTAGGTAAAAAAATTACCTACGGAGATATTTATATAATAATTGACCAGAAAGGTTTAAAAAATGAGTACAACAAAACATAAAGAACAAAAAGTAGGCGTGTTTGTAGATGTCCAAAACATGTATTATTCCGCCAAAAACTTATATTCGGCTAAAGTTAACTTCGCGGAAATCCTAAAATCGGCGGTAGAAAAAAGACGCTTGATCCGCGCCTTTTCCTACGTTATCAGAGCAGATGTCGGAGCAGAAAGAGACTTTTTTGATGCTTTAAACAAAATCGGGTTTGAGGTAAAAGAAAAAGATCTTCAAATATTCTACGGAGGAGCTAAAAAAGGTGATTGGGATGTGGGTCTTTGTATGGATGTAATACGGCTGCTTCCAAAAATAGATGTTATGGTTTTGGTTTCCGGCGATGGTGATTATACTGAATTATTAAAGTACGCCAAAAGCCAGGGAGTTAAGACGGAAGTAATCGCCTTTAGAAAAACTGCATCCAAGATGTTAGTGGACGAAACAGAGGAATTTATTGATATGGGGGAAGAAGGGCCTAAATACTTAATCAAGGATACTAGAAAAAAGGGGGATTCAGCACATAATTCCGATATAGCGCGCAATCCTGATCCAGTACACAATTCCGATGTTGTTGTAATTGATAACCAAAATCACCCATCCCCAACCGAAGAAAAACCATCAGCAAACTAAAAGACGGACTCGTATTAGAAAATGAGAAAAAAGGGAAGCAGTCAAAATCCTACACACTTTAAAATAGCCAAGAATCTACTTTTGCTGTGCTTTTCTTTTTTAATTGCGTTTTCCGCTTATCACGCCTACTACGCCGATAAAATAATCCCCGGAGTACGGGTCGCCCAAGTCAATTTAGGAGGGAAGACTATTGAAGAAGCCGCGCAATTGCTGGAAGAACCTTTAAAGCAGGAGCGTGTTCTAACCCTAAGAAATACCGAGAAAGACGCTGCTTACGAAATACGACCGGACGACATTGAACTTGAGTATGATCTGCTCCACACGATAGCGAACGCTTTTCTAGTGGGAAGAAGCCGCAATTTCTTAAAAGATCTACTTGCAAAAACAGCGGGCTTGCTCGGGCACACCCAAATTCCGGCTGCTTATACTATTAATAATGACTTACTAGAGAAAAAGCTAAGCCAAATAAAGGGTTACACCGATATTCCTGCGCAGAACGCAAAATATTACCTGCACGAAGAAGACGACAGCTTGCAAATAAAGGAAGACACGCCCGGAAGAAAAACTGATAGTGAAACTCTAAAGAACGTGGTCCTGACCTCGCTGGAAAATTTGGATTACACAACAAAAGATTTACCTATAAAACCTTATCAAGCCGAAGTATCCGGAAGAGATCTGGTGGAACTTAAATCAAAGGTAGAACCTCTTGTTCAGACTAGCATGAAAATCATCTACAAAGAGGAATTTTGGACTTTAACCCCCGAAGAAAAGCTAGATTTTTTTGCGGCACAAAAGGATGGGACCGAGTTAACCCTGGGTGTAGATAAAAAAGCCATTCAAATGTATCAGGAGTCGCTGGAAGGGGAAGTTAATGTACTCCCGCGAGGAGCGGTTACTGAAGAATCTCCGGAGGGCGAAGTATTAAAGTTTGAAATCACAGAGAAAGGGTTGGAAATTGACGGAGATAAATTTGTCGCAGATTTTGGTGAGGCTATTTTAGGAAATAAAGAGACTGTCACAATAGCAACAAAGGAAACGGATTCCGACACAGACCTGGGCAAATACGGCATCCGCGCTCTTCTTGGAAGAGGAGAATCAAATTACACCGGATCATCTGCATCAAGGGCAGCAAATTTAAACTTAGCCGCGCAAAGAGCCAGTGGAGTTTTGGTACCCCCCGAAGGGACTTATTCCCTGAGCAAGGCTATCGGGCCTATCAACGCCGGCACCGGATTCAATCAAGCATGGGTCATCTCAAACGGGAGAACAGTGCTGGGCTCCGGAGGAGGTGTTTGCCAGACATCTACTACTCTTTTCAGGGCAACTTTAAACTCGGGCCTTCCGATAGTTGAAAGGCATGCTCACGCCTATCGCGTCTCTTATTATGAAAATGATCAGCCGGTGGGATTTGACGCGGCGATATACCAACCAACTTTGGATCTTAAATTTAAAAACGATACGGAAAATTATGTTTTAGTCCAAGCAGAATTCCTAAAAGAAGAAAACAAACTTGCGTTTAGAATTTACGGCACTCCCGACGGAAGAGAGATAACCATTACGAAACCTCTGATCAGTGGCGTTTCACCCCCTCCCGCGCCGCTTTACCAAGAAACCAACACATTAAAGAAAGGGGTTGTTCAGCAGGTTGATTTTGCAGCCTGGGGAGGTGCGTCCGTTTTTTCCAGAATAGTCAAAAGGGACGGCGAAACCCTGTTTGAGGAAACCTACAAAAGTTCATACCGCCCATGGAGAGCCATTTTCCTGGTGGGAACAGCCGACTAGTCTCTTCCGCCGACTAAATTTAACAAACACTCTTCAGGGGGAGTTTCCTGCCCATAATAGGAAGGCTCCGAACTTGCATCAGTGGTCTGCACCTGCAAATAAAAACCATCCTTCTGATACTCCTTGACGGCAAAACCTTTCAAATATTCTGTGGCATTTAACATCCACCCTCTATCAACTAAAATCGTCTCGTAATAAAAGTGAATATCATCGGTACATTTTCCGGGTAAATAATAAGAAGCGGTAACACTGTCAGCATTGTAAGTAGAATTTATTTCTGAAGCTCCTTGAGGAGTGGTTAAAAAGTCAAACGAGCCCGGAAATCTAAACCCCCGAACCTGCGCCTTTTCCGGTGCTATGGGAACCGGATAATAGGCAAAAGACACATAGCTTAACAAGGATACCAGAAGTGTTGAAAAAAATATTAGGGTAAGCTTTCTGGTACTTGGCATATACAATCATTATACCTCAACGACAAAAGGGTACTTATAAAAGTTACGGCCGACTGCTCTGAAACAGCCTTAAAAAATTCTTAGCTTGCAAAATTCTTGTCGGATTATTAATTTCCCTCGCCATCGTCAATGCTTCCTTACCCAAAGCCCGAGATTCCTTCAAAAGCCCGCGGTTATACAAAACTAATCCTCTGGTTAATAGAGCGCTAATCTTCCAAATAGAGCGATGCGGTTCCTCCTCTTCTTCCCAATGGGTATTTAAAAGATCCAAGGACTCGGCAGAAAGAGATAGTGCCTTCTGCGAATCACCTCTTCTTAACGCACATAGTGCCAAGTGGGATATTACGTCCCCTCGGTTCATTGGCTTGTTATACAATTCCAAACATTTTTGGGCATAAATATATTCCTCCTCAAAATTAGCTTGGGAAACAAGTAAAGACATTAAAGACCTATATGCATGAACGGTTTTGGTTCCTTTATATTCAGCCAATTCTAAAGAATCTTCTGCCAATTGACGGCCCTTATCTGCGTGCAGTGTCGCTTGAATTTTATGAGAGTAGGCTAGATGATTTAAACACTCGGTTACATTAAACCAGTCACCTTGTTGTTCAAATAACTCCTTGGCCTGCAATAAAAGTTTTTCTGCTTCAACAAAATCATGGGCTTCTCGAGCTTTCCAGCCCCGCTCCATAAGTTCTTTGGCATCCATATCAGTATTGTACCAAAATCAGGAGAGATCACTAAAAAGGTTTCAGAATTTTCATCAGTTCCCACGCTAACTTATCAGCATCATGTCGGATCAGACTCCGCCTAAGCTTATCACTAGGGGACTTCTGGAAAACCATATCCGATGACAGATCCTGCCGAATAACTCTAAAATTGCCGCCTCCGTCACCCAAGTCATCCTCTACGCGAAAACCTTTCTCTTCTAAATACAAATCCAAAATATCCTCCGGAAATTCTTTGTTGTCAACCAAAACCAGATCCGGATATTGTCCTAAATACTTTTTTATCGCCTCAACATGATCAGAAGCTTTATATTCCGTAGTCTGACCATACTTGGTCATCAAATTGACAACGTATATTATTTGAGCTTGCGACTTTCGTATGGCTTCGGGTACTCCCTTGACAACCAGATTAGCCAAAACACTTGTGTATACATCTCCGGGACCAAAAACTATCATGTCTGCTTCAAGTAAAACCCGCGTAACCGTTGGGATGCATACGGCTTCCGGATCCAACCATAAATCCTTAATCCTCTGGGTACAATCGTGGCTCGCGGGAGGCTCGTCAATAAAGGTCTCTCCCTTTAAGACGGAACCATCTTCATAGGACGCCACTAACGAAACAGATTCTGTGGTTACAGGCAAAACCCGTCCTTTAACCCGCAAAATTCTGGAGGCGTAGTTTATGGCTTTTTCTTCAGATCCAAGAATATCTGTTAAAGCGGTCAAAAATAGGTTTCCAAAATTATGGCCTTTTAAGCCCGCTTCTCCCTGGGAAAAACGGTGTAAAAAAAGTTTTCTCAAGACCTGATCCTCGTCTCCATCGGAAGCCAGCGCCACCAAAGCCATTCTAAAATCTCCCGGGGGCAGGTAGCCAAATTCGTCGCGGAGCCTGCCTGTACTGCCACCACTATCAGCCACAGTTACAATAGCTGTTAAATCCACAGGGAATTTTTTTAAACCGGAGAGCGCTACAAATGATCCGGTGCCCCCTCCGATGACTACAACTTTTTTCATAGACAGCCGAATTACTTTCCGTGGCAGTACTTATACTTTTTCCCGCTACCACAGGGACAAGGATCGTTACGACCTACTTTCTCGCCGGAAGAACCAACCTTTTTAACCTCATAAGATCTTCCGGACGTGTCAACGTGAATACCGGGACCTGCCTTATTTCCGCCCTGCAAAATAGAAGCTTCTTCGGAAACACCGGACTCCAACGATCCCTGTTTATAGGCGGCCTGTTGTAGTTGTTGCTGTAACTGTTGTTCTAAACTGCGCGCAGGCTGGCCACCTATTTCCCCACTGAACTTAGTGATTCTGTCAGCGATTGCCCCATAAATTCTCTGAACCAGCAAGTCAAATCTTTCGTGACCTTCGGTTTTGTATTCCACCATGGGATCTCGCTGTGCGTACCCCCGCAGACCAATCCCTTCCTTTAGCTGGTCCATATCAACCAGATGCTCCATCCAAAACAAGTCAATAACAGGCAATGTCAAATGAGCTAAATATTGATTCCATTGCTCTTTGCCGATCTTTCCAATGTTATTTTTCCACACAGAGCTGTCAAATTGCACTTTTTGCTCTAACTGGGATAAAAACCATTCTTCATGTTCATCCTTACCTCCGGCTAGTTCCAAAATGCGGCGACGCAATTTATACACAACCTCACGATGGACATTCATAACATCGTCCATTTCAACCAAAGATTTTCGACGATCAAAATTAAACCCTTCAACTTTTTTCTGAGCGTTCTCTATAGACTTACTTACAATACCTGCTTCCAATGGAGTGTTATCGTCTAGCCCAAACCTGTCCATTAAAGATTCTACGCGGGCTCCACCAAATATGCGCATTAAATCATCCTGCAGGGAAACGAAAAATCGTGAAGATCCCGGATCGCCTTGCCTTCCGGAACGACCGCGCAACTGATTATCTATGCGGCGGGACTCGTGACGTTCAGTGCCAATAACATGCAAACCGCCTAATTCTTTGACTTTTTCGTGTTCTTCAGAATCCGGCGGATCACCTCCCAAAATAATGTCCACACCACGACCTGCCATGTTAGTAGAAATAGTAACTGCGCCGGGTTTTCCTGCTTGGGCAATAATCAGAGCTTCTTTTTCATGATTTTTGGCGTTTAAAATCTCGTGTGGAATCTTTTTACGATCTAAATAATTGTGCAATAATTGGCTTTTCTCTACGGAGGTAGTACCAACCAAAACCGGCTGGCCTTTTTTATGGCGCCCGGCAATATCATCGGCAACTGCTTTAAACTTTCCGGATTCCGTTTTATAAACCATATCATTGTTATCAATACGTATCATCGGACTGTGTGTTGGTACTTCTAAAACATCAAGGTTATAGATCTTTTTAAACTCTTCAGCTTCAGTCACGGCCGTTCCCGTCATACCGGCTAACTTTTTATACATCCGGAAATAGTTTTGATATGAGATTTCGGCCATAGTACGGGACTCCTCCTGAATGGGAACGCCTTCTTTAGACTCTATGGCTTGGTGAAGACCCTGTGAGTAACGATTGCTTATCAACAATCGACCGGTGAATTGATCAACAATTACCACCTGCTCATCTTTAACAACATAGTCCTTATCCCTCTCATAAAGAGTGTTGGCAACAAGCGCCTCCTCTATCAAGTGGACCATTTCAAAATCCTGCTCGTATAAATTACCTATCCCTAAAAGCTTCTCTACCCGTCTTATCCCTAGTTCTGTCAAGGTGGAGTTACGAAACTTCTCATCAACCTCATAATCGGTACCTTTTGCCAAACCTTTAACTATGTTATTTGCTTCGTTATAGCGGTCTGTGGGTTGAGCGTGGCTAGTTGAGATAATTAAGGGAGTCCTTGCTATATCAATTAAAATGGAGT
>CAZNJL010000026.1:0-2491 GCA_964573325.1 uncultured Candidatus Saccharibacteria bacterium
TCAAAAGGATGGACTTTAGAGGGAGATAACAACAATCCCGTTTCTGGTCATAATTTTGTTGATGTGTACATAGCAGAAAAAGGTAAGTGGTACACCATAAATCCGGGAAACAGAGATGAAAGAGTACATGAATACGGAGATTATTCTATCGGAGATAAACGTTATGTTAACCCAATAAGAGGGAAGGATTCTGCAGATATTGGCTTCCCAACAATGAAAGAATACTTAAAAGCTTTGGAAACTGCCCTGAAAACCTTCTAAAATAGTTCGCACATCCTGGCATACGGTCCACCAAAGTTGGTACAATTAAAATATGACTTTACAACAACCCCACGAATATGGGGAACGGAGACCGGCTTCCCAAGACCGAGATAGAGAAATAACGACCACAATAGCTTTTTCTAACGATCTAAGAGAGATACATAAAAAAGAACCGGATATGAGAGGACTGCTAGGGAGAGTCTCTATGACGGATCGCAAATATGCAGAGGGGCTAAACGACGCCACCCGGTCAGGAATATTCGGCGAAATAGCGACTTGGCTAGTACTGAAAAGGGAATATAAGGTTATAGAACCAACTCGTGAAGATGATCTAGGCGCTGTGGACCTCTGGATAGATACGGAAAAACTTACAAAGAAGGGTAAATTGGTGTTTTGGGCAATACAAATAAAAACTGATGCGTATGCTAAACAAATTGCAGTTAGCGTTGTGAACAAAGGAAGCGAGGTTGGCGCGAGAATGATGCGAACAGCTGACAGTACACAATCTATACCGAAAAGTGCATTTGTTGAACCAATTCTTATAGTTATACCGGGAGGTGGCAACGATATGTACAACACAATGACGGGCCTACCTTCAAATCAAATGCAAAAGGAATTGAGTGAAAAAACGTTCGATCTATTAGATGGAATAGACGAAAGACTTAATTAAAAATCAGACTTCAAAAACAGATCACTCACTCCTACAAAACCGTCAACTCCGCTCTCTGCCCAGACTCCTTTACACCAATGAATTCCAAATATCGCTCCGTAGTAGAAACTCTCTTATGACCTACTATCTTAGAGATATAGGATACACTAGCTCCGCTTTTTAGATTGTGAGCTATAAAAGTGTGACGTAAATCATTAACTGTAGCATTTTCAACCCCCGCTTTTGTAAAATAGCGGTTTACTGTAGACCTGATATTTCTAACCAACAAAGAGTTTCCTGTTCTTGTTATGAAAACAAAATCACTTTCTTTATCAAACCTATCTTTTTCCAAATATTCTTTTAGCGCTCTGACGGCAACTTCGTTCATAGGTACAGTTCTTTCACCCTTGGAATCACGGGCTGGAATATAAATATAAGGGTTATCTGAATCCATGTGCAAATGGCTTAACTCCATACCGGCTACTTCTGCTATAGAAAGACCTGTTTGCAGAAACACTTCTATTAAGGCGTAAGATCTTAAATCGTTTCTTGTAACATCTCTTAGTGCGCGATATTCCATTTGAGAAAGTATTCTGGGTTCCGAAACTTTAATTTTAGGGTGTTTTAGGTATTCTGAAACATTAGTATCTATAAAATCTTTTTCTTTCAGAAAACCAAAAAAAGTCTTAACGGAGTTGGTTTTACGAGATATGGTCTTGGCGGTGAAACCCTTTTCCAAAAAATGGGTCATGAAGTCCTGAAGATCCTCCAGTACAATCTCATTTGCTGTGCTCTTGCCTTTTTTGGAGGCAAAATCCACCAGTTGATCAATATCTTTTCCATAAGCTACAAGAGTAGCCCCCGCTCTTCCGGCATCTTCCAAATGTTTGATAAATTGTTTTCTGGCGTCACTAAGATTCATATAGCAATAATGTTCTAAGGCAGTAATTATATACGGAAATCTATCCCATAGGTTAACACGTTGGTTGCTATTAGTCAACTCTTAAAATACAATGAATCTGTGAAGATACCTGCCCACATTAAATACTTTGTCGTCTCCGTGCTTTTAATAACAGGATCAATAAATATGATTCGCACGACGAAAACTGTTATGCAGAGCAGCAAAAGGCTAGCGGGGGAAAAGAAGGAAGTGTTGGCGTTACGGAACCGCAAAGCGGATTTAGTTCAAGATATAGAATATAAAAAAACTGCTGAATACGCGGAGGAGATGGCTAGAAACAGCCTAAATATGATAAAGCCGGGAGAAGAAGTCTATATTTACCCGCAAAACACGCCTATGGGAGGCTCAAAACCAGTTGAGCAAGAAATAGAACTAACACCCGCTAACCGGCAGGAAAGGACTCCTCTACAGGAATGGATAGATCTGTTCTTTTGACAGCCAAAGCATTATTTGCTACGATTTCAGTGGTTACCGCGGGGTGGAGGAGTGGTACCTCGGCAGGCTCATAATCTGCAAGCCCCGGTTCGAATCCGGGCCCCGCAACCAATTTCAAGCAAGAAGACTATGAAGGACGTCAGGCCAATGTAGCTCAGGTGGTTAGAGCGGGCGTTTCATAAGCG
>CAZNJL010000026.1:2501-8381 GCA_964573325.1 uncultured Candidatus Saccharibacteria bacterium
GGTTAGGGCGGCGTTTTAAAAAGGCCCAGGCCCCTGTCCGAGTCCAGGCATTGGCACCATTAAAATTGCGTGCAATTTTAATGACTCAACATAAATGCGAGTTGAAAACGAGCATTTTGTTGTGCCTCAAAAAATATTAAAGATATTTCTCAAAATCGCCCTTCTGCGAAAGCTCTTTTACCAAATCAGAAACTCGCACTACATCGTCCTTGTGGACTACAAGCAAAACATCCTTTGTGTTCACTACAACCATATTTTTGAGTCCTGCTGTGGCCACTAACTTACTATCCTCATCATTTATAACAACCGAATCCTCGGTGTCCATCTCATAAGTTAAGCCTTTTGTATAGTTTCCTCCCTCATTACCGACCAAAGCCTCTTTCAATGCGTACAAAGTACCCGGATCAGCCCACCCCATATCGGTTTTTAACACTAAAGCTTGCTCCGAAGGAATTTTTTCTATTATAGCTTTGTCAAAGCTGGCGGATTCCAAGGAAGGATAAATTTCGTTCAGTGCTACACCCTCATCGGCCGTTCCCACGGTAAGCTCAAGCTCTAATAATTTAGCGTACATCTCAGGTAACAACTTTTCGTACAAACCTAAAACAAAATTAAGATCCACAACAAAGTACCCGGGATTCCACACCCATTCTCCTGATTCAAACATTTTATTGCATTGCTCGACGGAAGGTTTATAAAGCCACTCAAGATACTCAAATATCCCATCGTCAATCTTCTTTCCCAAGTGAATCCATCCTAAGTTGTTCTCCGCATACCGCGGCGTTTCTCCTATAAAAACCAGCCTTTCAGGATTTTCATTAACCAAAAGCTCTCCTTTTCTCAGAACATCAATGAAGTTAGGCGCGTTCCGCATTAAATGATCCGCCCAAAGTATAGCCACAGGTCCCGAATAACCTATCTTGCGTAATCTTATAAAGCTGTATCCTATTGCTGCTGCTAAATCCCTTTTTGCGGGCTCTCCAATAATATTAGAAGCGTTGATTTGTGGAATCTGATCCTTAACCAAAGAAACATAACCTTCGTTAGTGCTAATAATAATATTGCTTGCTCCAAATGTTTTCTCTATACGTTCTACGGCCAATCGCAGAGTTGATTTTCCATAAAACATTTTTATAAATTGCTTGGGAAGTATTTTCCTGGATAGAGGCCACAACCTGGTGCCTGCTCCTCCGGCAAAGATGAGCATTTTCATGAGTATAGTCTAGCATATTGTGATAAAATCCTTTTGCAAGTAGGGTTTTTGGTTGGGGTTTCAGTCAAAGTTTCGATTATACTTGTAGATAAGGTTTTGGAGGGATCGCATAGTTGGTCTAGTGCGCAGTCCTGGAAAGACTGTATGGGGGTAACCTCATCGCGGGTTCGAATCCCGCTCCCTCCGCCAGTTGGGGGAAATTTCACCCGCCCTACAAATTTTGGGTAAAATCAGTTCGAATTTTTTCGAACGCACCCCGCCAATTAGGAATTATCAACTAAATTTTATTTTAACTGGGTGCCAGCATTTCAGAATTTCTATTGAGTAATCTTATTTTATTTGATGCTATGATAGATAAAACGAACTAATCAGTTGGCCCGGGAAAATATGCAAAAAAACAACATCATAGCAGAGTATATTTGGATGGATGGTAAAAAGCCAACCGCGAAGCTGCGTTCTAAGACAAAGATCCTAACTATAGATGACACCGTAGAGAGGATCTCGGATATCCCTTTGTGGAGCTTTGATGGGTCAAGTACAGAGCAGGCTGAGGGGTGTTTTTTCGATTGTCTCCTATGTCCGGTGTACTCTGTATCCGTTCCTATTCGGGGTAAACCACATGTGCTTGTTATGTGTGAGGTACTCAACGCTGATGGTACACCCCATTCTACGAATACACGGGTGGTACTCAAAAAAATCGTGGCAAAATTTGCCAAGGAAGAGCCATGGACGGGGATCGAGCAAGAGTATACATTGTATTATAGGGATCGTCCGACCGGCTGGCCGGAAAACGGTTTTCCGCACCCACAAGGTCGTTATTATTGCGGTATCGGCGTCGATGAGGTATATGGTCGCCCGGTGGTCGAAGAGCACATGCGGGCGTGTCTTGCCGCAGGGATTGCGATTTGTGGAGTAAATGCGGAAGTCATGCCATCACAGTGGGAATTTCAAATCGGGCCACTTCCGCCATTGGAGACAGCCGACCAGTTGTGGCTAGCACGGTGGCTACTCTATCGTTTAGGAGAGAATCATGAGGTATATGCAAAACTTGATCCAAAGCCTATGCCGGGAGATTGGAATGGGGCGGGCAGCCATACAAATTTCTCTACCAAGACTATGCGTGAGAAAGGAGGAATCAAATCGATCGAAGCGGCATGCAAGAAATTGGGTAAATTTCACAAACAACACATTGCTGTTTATGGGGCAGACAATGATAAAAGACTTACCGGCAAGCATGAAACATGTAGCATTCGCCAATTCCGTTATGGAGTTTCTGATCGCGGTGCCTCAATTCGCATCCCGACGATAACTGCACGGCAAAAATGCAGTTACCTGGAGGACCGCCGACCGGCAGCAAATGTTGACCCGTATCAGGTATTTACCGCACTTCTGGAAACTATTTGTGGTCAGGGTTTTGACCCCGCAAGATATCAGTGGGAACCACAAGTGGTAATTTAGTTATCGTGTCGTCATTTTCACCATCTTATTTAAAAGAAGCTTACTCCCCAAACAAAAACTTCTGCACATAAGCATGCACCTGCGAAAAATTCCCCGCTCTTGGCAACAGAACGTATTTACCGCCATAATATATCGTATCCACAGGCGAATAAAGCAAACCTCCTTCGTTTGCGGCACTTCTGTCATCCAAAACTATTGTCCTAACTCCCGCGAAGTCTACCTTCTGCGACAACAAGTAAAATTCCTGCAATGTTCCGAAATCAACATTTGTAGTAATGGTGTCCTTGTACAGCGCGTATAGTTCTTGAACTTTCTTTGGATTTAGTAAAGTTCCCAACGAGGTGGCCTTTGATTTAACCGCCATAATTACTTTTTGTTGACGGGCTGATCGGGCAAAATCTGTCCCTTCATTATTAGTGCCGTGTCTTGACCTGGCAAACTTTAGCGCAGTCTCACCATCCATTTCGTGCATACCGACGGTAAAACTAATATGCTCATATCTACAGGGCACAATGCTTAACAAAGACTCTCCTTTCTCTACGACCATATCCACCTCCTCCTGTGTGCGACCGCATAAATCAGCCTCCTTACCTTCTTGGGGATACTCATAATCATCAAAGGCTTGATCAACATTTACTTTAACCCCACCCAAAGTGTTTATAACATCTTTAAATAATTCAAAGTTTATAACGCCATAATAATGAATGGGAATGTCTAAAACTTCTTCCACTGCGGTTTGTATAGCTTCTTCGGGTGTTAATTCAGATTTATTTATAGTGGCGTAAGCATAGACTTCAGTTATTTTACAACGGCCGCATACCGGAGATGATACCCACAAATCCCTCGGAATAGAGATTAACACTAAGTTATTATCTATTCTGCCAATGGAGGCAACCAAAATAGTATCCGCTCTTTGCGGAATGTCTTTGGGATCCTCCGCACGACGATCAGAGCCTAGTAATAAAATATTTGTGCGACCGTCTGCTTGATCTAATTCGGCATTATTAAAAGATGCCACTATAGACACGGGATCAAACAAGGCGCGCGCTTTATCACTAAAAACAAATGTCAGGACTACGCCTAAAGTTACTAGCAATAAAAATGCAAAAATGTATCGTGCAATTTTGGTGCCTTTAGAAGGCCCCGCCACAGAATTAATGGACGCTTTTGACCGCCTTTTCCTCCCGGATCGGTGCAATTTTTTACTTTTTAAGTCAGTGTATTTCATAGGATTTAATCAATTCCAGAAAGTGGGCGGGATCCAAGCTAGCATGTCCCGCTAAAACACCCGACAAGCCGCCCATACTAGACAAGCTGGCAATGTTAGTTTTATTCACCGAACCACCATACAGCAAAACGGCTTCTTCGGGAAGAGACTTTCTAATTTTTGTAATCTGCTTTTCAATTATTTCCACAGGCTTCTCGTTATACACACCATCTTTGGAGATATTGGCGGGATCTTCCCATACCAAAATAACGCCTTTTTTATAATAACCGCTCGCCTGTTCCGGCGAAATAAAACATACTATCGGAATTAAGCCCACATCCAAAAGCCGATCTATCTTTTGCGCCACTACGGATGGATTTTCTTTCCTTTCGCTGTGACCAACAATGCAGTATTTGCAATAATCTTTAAGTTGAGAAGCTGAAACTTCTCCTGTATGGGAGCCTTTTTGTTCCAATGAAGTGTCCTGACCACCAATAAAAGTTGCCGGTGTATCGCCAACTTCCAAAAAAACATACGGAATATGCACAAAAGATGGGGCAATAACAACGGAAATGGAGTCAGAAGGTTTATATTCCGAGGTAAAATCACTTAGCCATCTTGTTACGGCGGACATATCCATATTCATTTTCCAGTTTGCAACTACATATTTCATAATTTGTACTAAACGCAAAACTCCCGTTTAAAAAGTCTCTACTTAAGAGGAAGTCAAATCTTTAATCAACCTTAAAACTATATCAGGAAGAAGCTCTAAATCCTCATGCTTGTACTCATATCCTAATGCATTTAGACAGGAAAACACAATACCCAGATCCGAATATATATCCGAAACAAAATCGCAGGCTACCAAACAATGGGCCAAGATATTTCCTTCGGACTCTCCTATTTGAGAACGCCCGCACCCAAAAGGACATTCAACACAAGAAGGGCTATCTCCGTACATAACTTTTAGCTTTTTTATCTTATCCAACAGCTCCTTGTACAACTTCTCATAACGGGAAAAGTCTTCCAAGGACATATTAAGAGTTGAATTAACAACTAAACCTCCGATGTTTTTTCTACCAAATATTCTTACTAACAAACTATCGCCGGACATGAAATATTTATCCAACAATAGACTTTTCTCATTAAGGGAAAAACAGGAATTCCTTCCAGGAAGGTTCCACTGATCAAGTGCGTCGGGTGAGTCGGAAAATGCAGCTCCTTCAGGATTAATCCTTACATAGACGATATCGGATGCGGATCCGGTAAGTGTCACAGCATCAAATCCGGTGAATTTTAGACGAGAAGAAAGTGCACCTCCAATATAAAAAGTTTTTAAATCTCTAGCGCGGTCGGAGTAGCTAACTATACATGTCTTTGAAACTGAAGGAAAGAGCCCGTTTAAAGGTCCGATGGCAAAACAGAGAAAATCCTCAGCATCCTTATTCATTTCAGCGAGCTTCAAACCCAAAGCCAAACCTCCCACAAAAGGAACCAGCTCCGGATAAGTTTTGATCTCAAACTCCTTGCGGGAAAGGTCTATTTGCAAAATCTTCTTGTTAGAGTAATTCATTATCTTCCACCTCAAATGTCTCGTACACTTCCTTTGGACAAATGGATTTGATCGCATCAACATCCAAAGTATTCACTTGCGGGTCCAGAACCACCTTAAAACCGGTTCCCTGACGAAATATGTGGATATACGCGCCTTCGGGTCCTAGCTTTTTTAGCTGTCTTTGCGCTTCCCCAACGCACAATTCGCAACCTATGCACTTTTCGGGTGATACAACCTTTAAAACTTTACTCATGATAACCTATTCGTAATAGCCTAACGCCTTTAATCCAGGAAGTTCCTCTCCGGCTAAAAAGTCTATCATGGCACCGCCTCCCGTGGAAACAAAATCAAAATCCTGTAACATTTTCAGTTGATTTAAGCAGGCGATAGTATCCCCTCCGCCGACAATAGAGTAAGCTTTTGAAGCAATTATTGCTTTGGCTATCT
>CAZNJL010000027.1:0-8354 GCA_964573325.1 uncultured Candidatus Saccharibacteria bacterium
GCGCGTTTTCTATCTCTTTTTCCACAATTATTTTATGATCAAATAGTGCAGCAAGCTCAAGAGCATTCATCAACTCCTCTTTGTTCTTTGCTTTCGATACTCCTATACTGGATCCTCCGGAAGCCGGTTTGACAAACATAGGGTAATTGAATTCTTTCTCTAACGAAGCTATCACACCTCCAACATCTCTTTCTAACTCACTTTTATGAAACGAGAGATATGGCGCCGTAGATATTCCTTGGGCTGTGAAAACATCTTTCCCGATTACTTTATCTATCCCTAGAACTGATCCTAGGATTTCGGATCCAACATAGGGGATTTCACATATTTCAAACAAACCTTGAAATGCTCCATTTTCGCCATAACTTCCATGGAAGCATGGGAAAAAGCAATCAATCTTTATTTTATGTGTTTTTCTTAAAAAACTATTTTTAGCCTCAATCAAGCATTTACTTTTTGGGTTGGCTGATAAGATTACTTCGGTTGTCCGGTAAGGAATTTCATCCATTTTTTTGAAGGCTTCCATGTTAGAGAATTTTTCGCTATGGTACCAAGTTCCATCTTTTGCTACATAGATTGGTATTGGGTTGTACTTTTCTGTGTCTATGTGATTTAGTACCTGAAGCCCTGTAATAATAGATACTTCGTGTTCGGGAGATTTTCCGCCAAACAATACAGCAATGTTCTTTTTGTTTGAAATCATTTGCCTATTATACAACATAGCCTTTTTATATTAGAATCAGGTCAAAGACACCTTGTCTGCTCAGATCTTTGAAAGGAGGAGGCTTGTTATGGCTTGCAAAAAGTGCGGTAAGTGTTGTGTTGGCTTTTGTGTCCCACGGATCAGTGTCTACAACTACCGGGAATTTTGCCGGGAACATCCTTCTCTGCGCTTCCTTAGGTGGGGAGGTACCGATAAGCTCATGATACCGGTTTTTGAGTGTTCAAACCTGGTCTCTAACGGGAACGGGGAGCGCGTTTGCTCCGATTATGCCCATCGCCCCGACTTTTGCCGTGAGTTTCCCGAAAAAGCCCAGTTTCGTCCGGCCGGATGTGGTTTCGCTTGAGCAGTACCGGGCCGATGGTGTTAAAAAGATACTACCCTCGGCCCTTATTTTATGAATTTAAATATGGTTTTTTCAGGATCGCGTGCACGGCTCGATTTGATCTTACTTCTGTTCTTTCCCCATCCCATTAATGACTAACAGCTCTCCTAAAAGCCCCATTCCCAGAATGTTGGTCCCTACTATACAAAACAGAATTCCCATGAAAAACAATGGACGGCCGTAAATGTATTGTCCAAAAAACCATCCGACGGTTAAATATGTCAACACTAAAGCCCCGATTCCAAAAATCGCCAGTCCCACCCTCCCAAACAATCTAAATGGTTCCTTTTTAAATCTGTAGATAAAGTAAATGCTTAGCATGTCCAATAAGGAATTCACAAATCTTCCTAAGCCTATTTTTCCGTATTTTGACTCACCACTAAAGCGCTTTTTTTGCTCTATATCAATTTGGGTTACTCTAAAGCCTTCTATGCTTGCCAGCAATGGATAGTACCTGTGATAGTCGCTTTTTAATTTTATTGTTCGCGCGCATTCGGCTGTCATAGCCTTAAACCCGCAGTTCATGTCTTTAATAGAAGAACCGATAAGCGCTTTGGCGGTTGTATTAGCGATATACGATGAAACTCTTTTCGCAAAATTTCTAGTGTATTTATTGACGCGATTTCCGATTACAAAGTCTACATCCGGTTTTTCTATCTCAACAATAAAGTTTTTTATGTATTCCGGAGCGTCTTGGAGGTCGCCGTCCATGTTGATGATTATTTCTCCTCCGCAAGTAGAAATTCCGGCCATTAGTGCCTCGGTTTTACCTTTGTTGCGCTTAAAATTGATGTTTTTGACAAAAATTCTGCCTCCTTCTTTTCCCCGCCCTCCTTGCTTTGCAAGTTCTTCCAAAACTTCTCTCGTGTTATCCGTGCTTCCGTCGTTTACAAAAACTATTTCAAATTTATATCCGCCTATTTTTGTCGTCTCTTCAGAAACTCTTTCACACAAGGGTTTAATATTATTAGCCTCGTTATAAATGGGCACTAAAATGGAGATTAATTTTTCTTCTTGCATATTAGCATTTGCCATGGGAAGGGGTACAACTTTTTAATAATTTCAAAATGCCGGCCGATTAATTTTTCAAACCGGTTAGATGTCCAATTGTTTACATGTTCCGGGTCGTTTCCCAGTAGTTTAATGTTTTTTAAGGCTAGCAGGTTACTCAGCCTAAAAAATGGCTCGTTTGGGACAGAGAAAATGTAATGATCAGTATTTATTTTTTGTAATTCCACCAGAGCGGCCTCAAAGTTGGGTATATGTTCCAAAACCTCAAGGCAAATAACAAGGTCAAATTCATTTTTTCCAAGTGTGCCGTTAAAATCCGTTTGTGAAGGATCAGTAAAGTTGCCCGCCTCAAATTTCGTATCCGAATTGTTTTTTTTAGCTATCTCAATGGATTCCGGTGAAATATCTATTCCATAGAAGCAGGTTTTCGGCAGTATATTCTTCAAATAGGTTATCACAAAGCCTTCTCCGCATCCTATATCTAAGACACTTTTGGATTCAAGTTCCAAAATTCCCTCGCCCAGTTTTTTATGAAAACTGTTTATCAACGCCCTTCTCAACGGATTGGCGGTTGTATGCTTTTTATAATTAGAACTTTCTTTTTTTTCGGGCATCTGTTCTGCTACTTGTTCTATCCCTTGTTTTTCCTTTTGGCTGCCCATTGAGCCGAATTATCCCATATTTTCGCCATTTTTTCATTTATCGCCTATAATCTATGTGGTCTTATGATCAAAAAGCTATTCAAAAATCAGATGGTTTTGTTCGGCACATTTTTCGCGATCGTTGTCGTTCTTAGTTTTTTTGTGTACAAGGACTTTGGAATTTCCACAGACGAACCTATACAATCAGATCATTTACGCGTTGCCGGAAAGAAAATTTTTTCAACGCTGGGTCTGTTGGAATATGCCCCGCAAGCCATAAAAGACGCCCCGGACATTCAGAATTATCCGCACAGGTTTTACGGTGTGGCGGCGCAGTACCCGCTTTTAGCGCTGGAATTTTTTCCCGACACATTTAATACTTCCACGCCGGCGTATTGGCAAGTTCGTCACTTGTACACCCGCCTGCTTTTTGTCCTCGCCGGTTTTTGCATGCTTTTGATTTTTAAGAAATTTACTAATTCTAAGCTCATCATATTTGTAGGCCTACTTCTATTTTTTCTCCATCCCCGAATTTCAGCTCACAGTTTTTTCAATATAAAAGATAGCGTTTTTCTATCATTTTTTACATTCTCAATGTATTTCCTGTTCCGTTATATTGATAAGCCGTCAACGAAGAATTTGGTTTTTCTTGGCTTAATAAGCGCAATAACCGTCAATGTGCGGATGATGGGTCTTTTGATTCCCGGTTTTTTGTCTCTTTATCTGGTTTTTAGTCGTGTCAAAAAACCTGAAGGTCGCTTCAATGTTTTTAAATTTCTCCAATCGGAGTCTTTCAAATCTTTTTTAAGCGCTGCCTTTATCTACTCAATTGTTTTTGTTGCTACTTTATTTTTAATATGGCCTTCTTTATGGGGAAGCCCCTTATCTACATTTAACGACGCCTTTAATCTTTTTAAGAAATATGATCATTGGAGTGGCTCGGTTCTTTTTAATGGTGTTAAAATCCCCGGCAGTAATTTACCTTTTTACTATATTCCCGTTTGGATAGGCATAACTTCTCCACTAGTGCATCTTTTCCTTTGGGTAGCGGGTCTGTTATTGCCAATTACTTATTTTTTGGGAGCAAAGAAATATTTTCCTAAAGCGTACATTCCCGTCGGAGCGTGGATTTTTATTGTTGGTACCTATAGCTTACTAGTGATTATGAACTCTGTTCTTTACGGCGGTTGGAGGCATGTACAATATTTGTTTGCTCCTTTGGTTGTCCTGGGAGTTTACTTTCTGGATTTTGCTCGGCGGAAGTTTGCACGTCCAATATATTTTAGCCTTTTAATAATGGTCTTTGCCTCGCTTTTAAACACCGCTCGATGGATGATTGTTAATCATCCGTTTCATTACGTCTATTTTAACGACTTGGCGGGTAAAAATTGGGATAAAAAATGGGATGTAGATTATTGGGGAATTTCGGGTAGGCAGTTAATAGGGTGGTTGTTGGAGAATGGCGATCCGGATATGGAGATGCGCGTTAGTAGCAGTCCGTGGGGAGACTGGAATACCCGATGGAATTTAGCGTTGGTTCCTCTCGCAAAAAGAAAAGATTTTTCAGTAGTGGATTTTTCTTCCGGAGAGCCAAATTATAATTTTTCCTATTACAAGAATTCATCCGCCGATTTGGTTCTAGATGGTTACGAGGAGCTTTATAGCATTAGAGTTGACGGCAAGAAGATTTCCACGATTTTTGTTAGGTATTAAGGTAAAAAAGCAGGGCATAAAAAATCGTATGCCCTACTCGGCGAGAGGGGAGATTTAGTTATCCTTCTTGGCCTCCTCCTCTTTCTTTACTTCAATTGGACCCCGCCTGTTGCGGGGTTTTCTCTTCCCAATTCCCGAATCCGTGATTTTTCGGGAACATTTCCCGCCCTGCTTTTTGGACATTTAAAGCCTCCTGTTGTGGGTGGATGACAGACAGGAATATATTACCAAATTCTACACAGAAGGCAACCTATAACTCCCGAGAGTGTGTGAGAATCATTTCATAACCGCTTTTTATCTGCTACTTTTTACAAACTACATTCTTGTCAAACCCTTTCAAAACCCGCCATGACAAGAAATACGTTCCCACCCTAACATTGTTCGTAATCTGATCCGTAACCAAATGCACAAACATAGAAATTCCCAAAATCAAAAAAGCCGGCGTCAAAAACACATAGTGTCCCAAAATAAGTAGAAAGCACAATTCCCACGAGTGCAGAGGGATAAAAATCTTTTTTGTGTCTTTAAAAAAATCCGCTTGGAAAAATTTCTGTAGACTAAGGCTCTTTTCGCCCTTAAAAACGAACACCAAATAATCAAACATGTGGTCGGAATCTATAAGAAAGGCGCCAAAAAACGATAGGGATGCCGACAAAACTTCGTAAGGCTTAAAAAATAGTAAAAACAGAATTACAGCGGACGCAAAGTGGATAATTTCGGTAAATGCCAAATACGATAGTCCACGCTTTCCCACAGGATTAGTGTCCTGAACAAATCTTTCTTCCCAAATTCTTCGTATCTTGTTTGTAGACATAGCGAAATTATACATTATTGATAATCTCTCTTTGGGCAATTCCTTTGTGAACCATCATCCAATACTTTCATTCCCGCTGAAAACAAGTCATCTTAAGTCTTCATTGACAGTGAAGACTTTCCGTATTACAATAACCTCATTATGGTAGAAGGTTTACAAACAGAAATAACCCGCGAGCTTTTGTCTTCCGTGGTGCAAGAACAATACGAAGATTTTATATCTAAGGATTTGGGTGTGAGAAGAGAAATTTTGTCCGGTTTAAAACCAGCCGTTTCTTCATCTCAAGTTTTGGTTATAACGGGGCTTAGACGTGTGGGTAAGTCCACACTTCTTCTTCAATTGGCAGAGAAGTATCTAAAAAAAGACTACTACTTTATAAGCTTTGAGGACGAGCGCTTACTTAATTTCAAAGTAAAGAATTTTGATTTGTTGCACGAAGTTTTTATTAGCTTGTTTGGGGAGAAAAAGGTCTTTTTACTTGACGAAGTACAGAATGTTCCGGGTTGGGAGAGGTTTGTTCGCCGTCTGCATGATCAGGGTTACAAATTTATTGTGACGGGGTCTAATGCCTCTTTATTAAGTCAAGAGTTGGGGACTCGTCTTACAGGTCGATCCGTTAGAGTTGAACTTTTTCCCTTCTCACTACGTGAATTTTTAGATTTTAAAGGCGTGGACTTGTCTAAAATTAATTTTAAAAGAGGCGTTGGCAATAGAAATGCTATAACAACGAAGCAAAGAGGACAGTTGCAAAAATGGCTAAACGAATACCTTGCTTTTGGGGGAATTCCTGACGCACTTAAATATCCGGATCTTGCTTTTCATAAAACTCTTTACGACGATGTTTTATATAGAGATATTGCCACGCGTTACGGTATTGAAAATGTAAAGGAACTGAAGGAGTTGGCACTTTATCTGATGAGCAACACTTCTTCCCTAGTGTCATTTAATAAACTTAAACAATTGTTAAAATTAGGAAGTGTCAACACGGTTAAAAAATACATAGACTATTTGGAGAACAGTTGGTTATTTTTTGTGGTGAATAAGTACGCCCACTCTGTTAAAGAGCAGCAGATTGCTTCTAAGAAAATCTATTCCGTTGATACCGGTCTTGTAAAATCGGTGGGTTTCTCTTTTTCGGAAAACAAGGGACACCTAATGGAAAATCTAGTCTTTTTAGAACTTAAGAGACGGGGTTACGACATATATTACTATAAAACTTCCCAGGAACATGAAGTTGATTTCTTTTTGCCCAAAGAACGTACGCTCATTCAGGTTGCTCAAAAAATAAGTACCGCGGAAGCTAAGGAGCGAGAGTTTAGAGCACTGGTTGAAGCTAAAGAGGAACAGCCCTCTTCCGGTGTTTTGCTTGTTATTACAGAGGGCGATAAAGGGGTTTTTGAATGGGAGGGTGTTCCTGTTGTGGCTGTTCCTCTGTATGAGTGGTTGTTGGCGCAGAGTTAGGTGTGGTTATAATTCTGCTAACATTATAACCGTGAAAACTTCTTCAAATATTGGTTATTCTGTGCTATTTATTTCATTCAGTACTTCTCTGGCCTTTTGGTAGTCGGGATAAATTTTCAAGATCTGTTCCAGGATGTTTATGCTCTCTTGTTTTTCCCCTTTTCTGAAAAGGGTTATAGCTAGGCCGGTTTGGAGATCGTAGCTTTGGGGGCTGATTTTTATGGCTTCTCTTAGGTGATTTTCAGCCTGAGTGTAATCCTCCTGAGAAAATTTTATGGCTGCGATACTATTGTGCGATTGCCACAGATTGGGATTAAATTTAAGAGCGTCTTGAAAACTCTCAAGGGCTTTTTCTAATTCCTCGTTATGCATGTAGGCATTGCCGAGGTTATGGTGAGCGTCGGCATAGTTGGGCTTTAATTTGATCGCGGTTTGAAATTCATCAATGGCCTTATCCAGATTTCCTTGTCGTGTATACATATCTCCCAAATTATTGTGGTTTTGATAACTGGAGGGGGATGTTTTATCTGTAGCAATCCAGAGGGTGTTTTGGTTTTTCCAGTCGGTATTTCTAACCATTGTTCTTACGGATAAGGCAAAAACGGTTAAGATAAAAAGAGAGGTAATTATATCTCGATATTTCCCTTTGGAGTAGAGTTTGTCTAACATCAATCCAAAACCAGCAAAAATACCAAATATACCAAAATATGTGTAGCGTTCCGCTACAACCCAGGAAACACCAAAGGGAGTTAAAGTGGGTAAAAGCCCTATAACAAAGAGAGAAAGCCAGAAAAAATATTCCTTTTTGCGAAAAAACGTATAGACCAGGAGAGATAAATAAGCCAGGAAAAATAGGAGATTAAACAGGAATTGGGTAATGGAAAGATTCAGCTCGGCTTGATAGAGAGATAAATTTTTGGGCCAGAAAATCAGCTGTAGATAGAAACCGAGGGCAACAGGTATTTGTATTAGTGGGTTCATGATTTGGGGTTGTTCGCTATTAACATTTAGGCTACTCAGTCTTTGAGGTACCATCTTGAAATAGAGGCCAACCCAAATAAACCCTATTAGAAGAGGAATAATTAGTTTTCTCCAATTTCTAAAGGATTTTGGATAAGCTAGATGGAGGGCTATGAGGATAAAGGGAAGAACCATGGCCTTTTCCGAGGAGAAGAGAGCAAGGAGAAAAGCTGCCATAACCAAGTAGTAAAAGCGGTTATTTTTGTAGGAAAAAAGGTAAAGGGTCAGCCCTAAAAGAAGAAAAAAACTGTATTGGGCATAGACTCCTCCGGAAATCCAGGTGATTGATTCAGTCATTATTGGATGTACGGCCGCCAGAACTGCGCCCAAGAGGGCAGCTCGTCGATTAGCTAAAAAGTGAATTAGAAAGTAAATTAAAAAGCAATTTCCCAGATGGAAAAGAATATTAATTATTCTAAAAGCCTCGGGTGCTCCGCCCAAAAGATGATAGATAATAAATCTGACCAGTGGTATTACGAATCTTATAGGATCACTAAAAACATGATTTAGGTTGCCGATATCGGGATTTTCTAGGATTCCGGGTATATCATCAGAAACGAATTCATTGCCAATAGCATTGGCATAGAC
>CAZNJL010000028.1:0-8351 GCA_964573325.1 uncultured Candidatus Saccharibacteria bacterium
GTCTACCAGTTCTTTAAGATTGTGCGGAGGTATGTTTGTAGCCATTCCCACGGCAATTCCAGAAGCGCCGTTTAACAAAACATTTGGTACTTTTGACGGTAAAAATGCCGGTTCCATGTTTTGAAGGTCGTTTAGGACGAAAGGTACGGTCTCTTTTTCTATATCCGCGTACAACTCCTCGGAGATTCGTGTCATGCGACATTCGGTGTATCGCATGGCAGCGGCCGGGTCGCCGTCTATGCTACCAAAGTTTCCTTGCGGGTCTATTAGCGGGTATCTTAAGGAAAAGTTTTGTGCCATCCTTACCAACGAATCGTAAATGGCCGTGTCACCATGCGGGTGATATTTCTTCATGACTTCGCCGACAACAGCCGCAGATTTGCTGTATTTGTTGTCCGCCGTCGTGTTTTGATCCTGCATCGCATAAATTATGCGTCTGTGGACAGGTTTAAGCCCATCGCGGACATCAGGTAGGGCGCGTGAGACAATAACGCTAACCGCATAGTCCAAAAACGCCTTTTGCATCTCTTCCGTGATATTGGCTTTGATTATGTTTAGGCTTTCCTCGCCGTTGTTTTCCTCTTTTTCTGCTATTTGAGTAATTTCTTCTTTCATTTGCTTATTTTAACTTTTTCATTTAATTTTTTTCTATCTATATGTTTTCCCATTTTTAATAAATTTAACTAGGTAAGGTCTATGTTAGCGCTTTTAGCGTGTGTTTGGATAAATCTTTTCCTCGGAGGGACCTCATTTCCCATCAGAGTAGTAAAAACCTCATCTGCAAGCGTCGCGTTCTCAACCATCACTTGCTTTAATCTGCGGGTATCGGGATTCATAGTAGTTTCCCATAACTCCTGCGGATTCATTTCTCCTAAACCCTTAAATCTTTGAATTATGGCTTTTGTTCCTTCGGAGGTCTTTGAAAACTCAGCCCTTTCTGACTCGTCAAACAGGTATCTTTTATTTTTCCCCCAAGTAGCCTTAAAAAGTGGAGGTACGGCAACAAATATGTGCCCATTATCTACCAATTCTCTCATATGGCGATAGAAAAAGGTTAAATAAAGCGTCATAATATGCATCCCATCAGAATCAGCGTCCGCCATTATAATTAGTTTATTGTATCTCAAAGATTCCGGGCTGTACTGCTCCCCTATTCCCGCCCCGATAGCAATAATCAGATCTTTAAATTTGTCGGAGTTTACTATCTTGTCCAGTCTTGCGCGCTCTGTGTTAAGCACTTTTCCAAAAAGTGGCAGAATGGCTTGGAATTCGCGGTTTCTTCCTTGTTTGGCCGAACCTCCGGCAGAATCTCCTTCTACTATAAATAATTCTGTCTTTTTGGGGTCTTTTGTTGAACAATCCGCCAATTTTCCAGGCAACACTCCTCCACCCTCCATAATGCCTTTTCGCAAGACGGTTTGGCGGGCGGCTTTAGCAGCAATTCGCGCCCTTAAGGAAAGTACATTTTTTCTAAGTATAGACCCCGCATCGGCAGGATTTTCCTCCAAAAATGTATTCAGCGCATCCTTAGTAATATTTTCGACTACCGCCCTGACGCTAGTGTTTCCCAACTTTCCCTTTGTTTGGCCTTCAAATTGTATTCCTTCGGAGCTTAATTTAACCGAAATTATTGCGGTCAAACCTTCGCGAAGGTCATTACTGGATAAATTTTCGTCTTTTTCTTTTAGAAATTCCTTTTCACGGGCATAACTGTTTATAGACCGTGTTAGTGCTGATCTAAAGCCAGTTAAGTGCGTTCCGCCCTCAATAGTTTTAATATGGTTGGCAAACGAAAGAACATTTTCGGCGTATGAGTCGTTGTACTGCAGGGCCACATCTACCTCAATTCCGTTTTGTTCGCTTGTCGCATAAAAAACCTTCTTGTTTACGGCAATTTTATTATGATTTAATGCCATCAAAAAAGTCTTTACTCCACCTTCAAAATAAAATGAGTACTTTTTATCCTCACGGTAATCAATAAGTTCAAACTTAATTCCCGCCGTTAGATAAGCATATTCTCTTATTTGGTCCACAAAAAAGTCGTGATTAAAATAAAGCTCCTCGAATATAGTTTCATCGGGATTAAACTGGACTATGGTGCCTGAATTATAATGCCACCCTTCTATATCTAATCCCCATTCCGCTCCTTTAATTTCTGTGGGTTTTTTGGGGTCTAAACTATGCACGGGGTTAGTGGGTTTTCCCCCATCTATGTACTCCTGTATTACGGTCTCGTCGCCCCGCTTGACTACTACACGCATCCATTTGGACAACGCATTAACTACAGAAGATCCCACTCCATGTAATCCGCTGGAAACCTTGTATCCTCCCCCGCCAAACTTTCCACCGGCATGCAATTTAGTAAAAGCCAGTTCTAGTGCGCTGACCCCATAACTTTTTTTGATGGCGTAAGGCACCCCGCGGCCGTTGTCATAAACCGCTACCGATCCGTCTTTATGAAATTCAACACGAATGTGATCAGCATAGCCGGCAATGGCCTCATCCATAGAGTTATTGACAATTTCGGTAACTAAATGGTGCAGACCGTGGATGCCGGTGGAGCCGATGTACATTCCCGGGCGTTTTTTGACCGGATCAAGGCCTTCTAAGACTTGTATTTGATCGGCTCCGTAGTCATCCGGATTGCTGTTTTTAACATTTTTCGCCATAACTAGGATATTCTAGGTGATTTTAGGGTATAAGTAAAATTTTAGAGTATTTTTAAGTCGCTTTTTGCCTTTTGTTACGGCAAAGAAACCTAAAGGTTTTCGTGATTGGCAATTTTTTGGCTTATTTAGCTTATTTAATGGTTGTGTCTACTCAACGGTTAGAAGCAAGTAGTCCAGCGCTAACCCAAGATTTACATTGGTGTTAGATAGATCTTTGTAGACAAGGTTAAGGGTTTTTAGGTTGTGAAGACTTTTTTTGAAATCGCTTGTGCCTTTGGGGGTTTTTCCTATAAAATCTGCGCTTCTTCTAAGTTCCTCTCTTTCTTGGGTAATCCAAGTCCCCATCGCTTTAATAACTTTTATGCGATCCTGTTTAGCGTATTTTTCGGCTAAATCCAGTTTTTGGGCATCAGCAAGATTTTTTATTTTGGACCACACTTTGGAGTTTGCCGCCTCTGTTACGGCAATCTTTGCGGAACGGCTATCTGTGTTCACATTTTGCACTCGCATCATTTGGCATCGTGAAATTACAGTCTCTATTAAATCATTCTTGTTAGGCGCTTCCAGAATTATGGTTGCGTATTCCGGCGGTTCTTCCAGTATTTTTAAAAGAGCATTTTGAGCCTGCAAGGTTAGATAGTGCGCGTCCTCAACAACAGCTATCTTAGTATCAGAAGAGTATGGTCTTTGGCTAAAAAACCTCTTCAACTCACGGGCTTTATCTATTCCAATGCTTTTTTTAGTGGGCTCAGGTTTAACAACTAACAAATCTGGGCCGTCCTCGCTTATTGGGACTATTTCATGTATTTTCGCAAGTCTTACGTTTTTATTTCCTCCGAAGACAATGATTGAACCGTGCATATTTTAAATAGTACCAAAATCCTGTTATTATTAATCGACTGCCTATGCAAAACATCATTGGGACCAAATCCATAGAGGATCTTTTATTTGAGAAGAAGCTGATTACCTCCGAGCAGTTATCGGCACTTAAATTTGAGCATCTAAATACCGGACGTTCCGTTGCTGAAATAATAAAAGATCGGAAATACGTTTCTGATACTGACTTCACAGAAGCCTATGGTGAGGCTTACGGTATTCCCTTCGTTACTCTAGCCGAAAAAAAAGTTGATCTGTCCATGATGGACTACGTCACCATGGCTTTGGCGACAAATCAGGAAGTTGTTCCATTTGAATATAATAAAGCAACAAATGAGCTTTCAGTTGCGATGGTGGATCCCTTGGATTTGCCGACCATAGAATTTATTGAGAAAAGAGCAAATGTTAGAGTGATTCCTTATATTACTACCCCGGAAGACGTTAAACGCGTCATCAGTGAATTCCAGGGCAGCAAGATCGGTGAAGAGATAACCGCTGCCATGGAGGAGATTAGCCAGACCACGCTTAAGCTAGAAGGTACCGATGAGGAAATATCTAGCGCTACTTTGCGGGATGCTCCTGTCGCTAGAATTGTAGGCATGATTTTGGAAACGGCAGTTAAAATTGGAGCTTCGGATATTCATATTGAACCTTACGAAAAAGATACGCGTTTAAGATATCGCGTAGATGGTATTTTGGAAGAGAAGCGTGTACTACCGAAGCAAATGCACGACCCCATCATTGCCAGAATCAAAATCCTGTCTAACATGAAGCTTGACGAAAAGCGCAAGCCTTTGGATGGGCGGTTTAAAGTTCAGGTTGGAGAAAGGTCAACTGATTTAAGAGTCTCGTCGCTTCCCACAATTTATGGTGAAAAAATAGTTATTAGGTTGTTGCAGGATGAAGGCGCTGTGTTTTCGTTTAAAGATTTGGGCATGCGCGGTCTTTCGTTAAAACGCTCGGAAGAGGCCATTTTAAAGCCGACCGGTATAATTTTGGTCACAGGACCCACAGGTTCCGGCAAAACTGTTACTTTGGCGGCGGCCTTAAATAAACTAAATACGGTACGTGTAAACATTATGACTTTGGAAGACCCGGTAGAAATAAGAATTCCGGGTATAAACCAGGTGCAGATTAACCCGCAAGCCGGTTTAACCTTTGCTACAGGTTTAAGGTCTTTTTTGCGCCAAGATCCTGATGTAATAATGGTTGGAGAAATTAGAGACGGTGAAACAGCCGAATTGGCTATTCATGCGGCACTTACCGGGCACTTGGTTTTGGCCACCTTGCACACCAACTCCGCCGCCGGCGCCCTGCCTCGTTTGCTGGATCAAGGTGTGGAAGACTATTTGTTAGTGTCAACTATAAATGCCGTGGTTGCGCAAAGGTTGATTAGGCGAATTTGCCCTGATTGTAAAAAAGAACTCACGCCTCCCGAAGAAGTACAACAAGAAATAAGAAGCATTATGAACGGGCTAGATCAGTCAAAGTTGCTAACTTCCTCGCGGGATAAGTCTATTGTGGAATCGTTACAAAAATTAAACGAAAAAGAGTTAAAATTATACAAGGGTGAGGGATGCGACAAGTGTGGGGGCACCGGATATCGCGGAAGAATAGGTATATTTGAAGTACTTGTAATGAGCGAAGAAATATCTGAAATGGTTTTGGCGCACGCTTCCTCCAGTAAAATACACCGTCAAGCGGAAAAAGAAGGTATGCTAAACTTGCAACAAGATGGCATATTAAGAGTTTTAGAGGGGGCCACCACTCTTGAGGAAATAATGAGAGTAGCAAAATGAATTTTAACGCTGCCCAAATATTAGAAAAAGTTGTATCTGTCGAAGCTTCAGATTTACATCTGGTTGTCGGGTCTGTTCCATACGTCCGTATTAAAAGAAACTTATCCCCGATGAAAGGTTTTAGTTCCCTATCGTTGGAGGATGTTAATAGCTTCTTGCATCAGGTTTTGGAAAAAGATCAATTTGATATCTTTGAGGTTAGCAAGGAACTGGATTTTTCTATTTCTCTTGGAGGCGCTTCCCGCTTTAGGGTTAATGCCTTTTATCAAAAAGGGTACCCTTCGGTTGCACTAAGGCACATTCCACAAATAATTCCGACTTTAGAGGAGCTACATTTGCCAAAGGTATTGGGCAGTCTGTCCAATGTAAAACAAGGGTTGATTCTGGTTGTAGGTCCTGCAGGACATGGAAAATCAACAACTATCGCCTCAATTTTGGAGCAGATTAATGTCACAAGGGCAGATCATATAATTACTTTGGAAGATCCCATCGAATACATTTTTTTAAATAAAAAGTCGTTAATTGAGCAACGGGAGTTATATGTTGACACCACCTCTTGGGATAACGCCCTAAAGTTTATCTTGCGCCAAGATCCCGACGTGGTTTTTATCGGAGAGATGCGTGATATGGATACGATTTCTGCTGCCTTGAGAATATCCGAGACCGGTCATTTGGTTTTTGCTACTTTGCATACCAATTCCGCGGCTCAAACGGTTGAAAGGATAATCAGTGCGTTTCCTTCTGAAAAACAGAGCTCCTTTCAATCTCAACTGTCCGGTATTTTAGAGGCAGTGATATCCTTAAGGCTTATTCCTGCTAAGGATGGAGATGTTTACCCCGCCGTTGAGATAATGGTTTGCAACGACGCCGTAAGAAATCTAATTCGTGAGGGAAAGTTTGAGCATATAGACAATGTTATAAACACGAGCTCTAATGTTGGTATGGTGTCGCTGGAGCGAAGTATCGCAACCCTTATTCAGGAAGGTAGAATTGCGCCCGAAGAAGGTATTCGCTACGCCCCAAACCCCGACCAGGTTAGAAGGTTTTTGAAATAAAATATGCCGATTTTTAAATATACTGCTCTAGATGAACAGGGAAAGAAAAAGCAAGGAACAGTTGATGCAAAAACCAAGGAATTAGCTTTTGGTGTATTAAAAAAGAAAAACCTTTTTATTGTAGGTATTGAACAAAAGCAAGGAGATATTTTGGAGAAACTACTTTCCTTGCGCGGTGTTTCCCAAAATGAGTTGGTCTCATTTACGCGACAGTTTTCAACAATGATTTCGGCCGGTCTTCCAATGGCAAGGTCTCTTGATGTGTTAGTAAGTCAAATGGATAGTCCTAAATTCCGTAAGATCTTGTCTAATATCCTACGCGATGTGGAAGGAGGTCTGTCTTTGTCTGATGCAATGGCGCGGTTTCCTGATATTTTTTCTACGACTTATCAAGCCTTGGTCCGCGCAGGCGAATCATCGGGTAACTTGGATGTAATTTTGAATAGGCTAGCTACCAATTTAGAGGCGGATCGCGCGCTAAGATCCAAGTTTAAGGGTGCCATGATTTATCCGGTGATCGTTTGTATTGCCATGGTTGGTGTCTTTATTTTAATGATGGTTTTAGTTATTCCACAACTTACAAATATGTACGGTAGCATGGACATTGAGCTTCCTTTACCAACAAAAGTCATGATAGCAATTTCTGATTTTATGATCAATTACACCGTTGTATTACTGGTTATGGTGGCGGGTATAATCATGGGAATTAGATACTTTAGGAAAACCGATTTTGGGAGAAAATTTTTGTCCGAGGCGATGTTTAGGGTTCCCGTTTTTGGAAAGATCAACCGCTCGCAGGAAGTAACTTCGTTTTCCAGAACTCTGGGCTTGTTGATTGGAGCAGCAATTCCCATTGTGGAGGCTCTTTATATTGTTTCCGAAGTCGTTGGGAGTTTGGAAATGAAAAAAGCTACTAAAGATGCTGCGTTGTACGTCGAGCGCGGTAATACTTTATCTGAATTTTTCCGCGGGAATAAAACCTTCCCTCCTTTGTTGGCGCAAATGTCGAGTGTAGGAGAAGAAACGGGAAAGATGGATGAGGTTTTGGAGAGAGTCGCTGCATATTACGAGGGCGAAACTAATTCGGCAATTAGCAACTTGTCGGCGGCATTGGAGCCAATTATTTTAGTGCTTCTTGGAAGTATGGTTGGCCTTTTGATTGTTTCTATTATTACGCCGATTTATAATATTACGACTTCCTTATGATGTCCGTATATTCTGTTGATGTGTTTAATCTGATTTATACAGTTTTTCCTATTTTTGGCGTTTTCTTACTTGGCTTGTTTGTAGGGTCTTTTTTGAATGTTGTCGCGGACAGATCGGCCCGCGAGGAAAGTTTTTGGTTTGGGCGGTCTCGTTGCGATTTTTGTAAAACTATTTTAAAGGTTAAGGATCTAACTCCGGTTTTTTCCTTTTTGTCCACTCTTGGAAAGTGTCGCTATTGTAAACAGAAACTATCACTCGTCCATCCCCTATCGGAGGTTTTGACGGGTGTGATGTTCGTTTTGGCATATTTTTTGGTGGTGAGTAAAAGTTTGGTTGTTCTTATGCCTATGCAAGTCCACTTCTCCGGAATTTCCGAGACAAACACTCTGCTTTTTTGGCTTTGTTTCGCTTATTTTTTAATAGTTTTCTCTTTTTATATCGTAATTTTTTTGGCAGATGCCAAGTACCAGCTCATTCCTAATAAAGTCGTCATTCCCGCGATAATTTTTGTTTTTATTGGAATGACCTTATTTACTTTACCTGTGGGACTTTTGGGAGTATGGGCGGCAAACATGATTTCAGCCACTATTCTGGCGGGATTTTTCTGGTTTTTGTACCTCGTAACTAAAGGGAAGGGAATGGGATTTGGTGATGTTAAGTTAGCGTTTTTGATTGGGCTATTTAATGGGTTTCCTAATAATATTCTGGCTATTTTTGGAGCCTTTGTTTTGGGATCAGTTTATGGT
>CAZNJL010000029.1:0-1166 GCA_964573325.1 uncultured Candidatus Saccharibacteria bacterium
ATACTAGAACCCGGCTGTCTGTTGGCCAAAGCAACATTGACTTGCGGATCAAACTTGCAACCACCTTCTCCGGGAATTCCTGAAACACAGCCTTCAGGTTCGGAGCTAAGAAAAAATCCCTTGGACCCCACAAGGGACAACACCTCTCCTGTCTTAGGATCTATAACTACTAACGCGCCGTTGTACAGATTAAGACTGACCTTATTAGCTTCAATCTGATCGTAAACCAACTGTTGCGCTTTTTTATGCAATTCTAAATCCAATGTAGTGGTAACCTGCAGACCTCCCTGCTCAACAACATCTTCACCAAACATGTCTATTAGTACGCTTTTTGCCCAATAAACAAAGTGGGGCGCTTCTATTGAAACGGCCGCCGATTGGAAATTTAAATCTTCGGTTAGAGCGGCCTGGTAATCATCTTCGGTAATAAACTGACGTTCCTTATCGGGTCCAATCCAACCCTTTGTTCGCATAAGATACAAGACGTAGTTTTTACGCTCTATACCGGCTTGCGGATTTGAACCAAATTGCGAATAGTAGCTGGGGCTTTGGGGCAATCCGGCTAAATAAGCAGCCTCGGCCAAAGACAAGTCTTTGGGAACTTTACTAAAATAAGCCTTAGCCGCGGTAAAAATTCCATAGTTCTGGCCTCCGTAAGGAGTTTCGTTTAAATACATCTGAATTATCTGCTCCTTCGTGTAATTGTTTTCTAATTGAAGAGCTAGGATAAGCTCCTTAATTTTTCGGCTAAATGTTCTTTCATGGGTTAAAAGTGTATTTTTGACGACTTGCTGGGTCAATGTTGAGCCTCCTTGAAGACCTTCGCCAAAAAGAGTGTTTCTAAATGCTCGCACCATACCTCTTATGGAATATCCCTGGTGAGAAAAGAATCCCGCGTCCTCGGTAGCTAAAGTGGCTTGAACCACATAAGGAGAAACATCCTCGTAAGTTACTAAAATTCGATTTTTCTCGCCGTAAACTTCAAAGATTGGTGTACCATTACGATCATATAATTTGGTTGATAGTTCTTCACTTCGTTGGATGAGCGTATCGGGGTTGGGGAGAAAACGGGAGTAGTAGGCGAAAACTCCTATGGAAAATATGATACCTAAAATCATAGCGCCTAGAACGAGGGAGGATAGGTAGGTTAGTAGTTTTAGTGTTTT
>CAZNJL010000029.1:1266-8240 GCA_964573325.1 uncultured Candidatus Saccharibacteria bacterium
TTTAGTTGCGCTGTTATTTGATGAAACGAAGTTTGCGGGACGCCTGATACGGCGCTTTCTTCCGACGGGTTTAGAGGATTTATTAAGAAATTTCGGTAGTTTGATGTTGATTCCCACGTTGCTGATTATATCACGAGAGATTGTATTGAATCTAAAGACCGCCACATTTACACGGGGGCTTTTGTGTTAAAATTTCCTTGTGAAAGTACTCACCGACGAAAAGCTTATCGATACATTTTTAAATAGGGGAGTTGAAGCAATTTTTCCATCCAAAGATGAACTAAAAAAGAAATTACTTTCAGGTGAACGACTTAAAGTTTACCAAGGTTTTGATCCAACAGGACCTTACTTGCATGTGGGTCACGCCATGGGAATTAGGGCTTTACGAATCCTTCAGCAGCTTGGACACGAAGTAATCTTTCTAGTGGGCGACTTTACAGCCAAAATAGGCGATCCGAATAAAAGTTTTACCCGTAAAGCACTTTCTGACCGCGAGATAAACCAAAACATGGGAAGCTGGAAGAAACAAGCCTCTCAATTAATAGATTTTTCCGGGGAAAACGCGGTCAAATTTGAGCGCAACAGCAAGTGGCTTTCTAAATTAAAACTGGAAGACCTGCTTGGCCTGATATCTAAAACCACAGTACAACAAATGATGGAAAGGGATTTGTTTCAAAAGCGCCTGGCTGAAAACAACTCCATCGGATTGCATGAATTTATGTACCCGTTAATGCAGGGATACGACGGGGTTGCTATGAGAGTAGATATGGAAATCGGCGGAGCAGACCAAATCTTCAACATGCTGATGGGCCGCCAACTATCCAAAGCGTATTTAGGAAAAGAAAAATTTGTCCGAGCAAATAAAATGATGGATGCCCCGGAGGGTCTTACCATGAGCAAGACCAAGGGAAACGGCATAAACCTGTCAGAATCGGCCGAAACCGTTTACGGAAAAGCTATGTCGTACCCCGACAGCTTAATTACAAAAGGATTAGAGTTACTAACCGATGTTCCCATGGAACTAATTACCAAAATCCAAAGAGACATGGAGACCGGCGAAAACCCCATGGAGCATAAGAAACTAATGGCCTTTGAAATAGTGAGAATTATAAAAGGCCAAAAGGAAGCTCAAAAAGCTCAGAAGTTTTTTGAAAAAACCGTGCAGGGAAACGAAACTCCCGAGGACATGCCGACCATAGAATTTGACCCAAGCAAAAATGTTTGCGAAAATGCCTCACAAATGGAACCGGAAATGTCCAAAACGCAGATCAGACGCATAATAGAACAAGGCGGCTTGACCATAAATGACCAAAAAATTCTAAACCCGATGGAAAAAGTACAAACTAAAAGTGGGGATATTATTAAATTAGGAAAAAGAAAATATGCTAGGGTTAGATAAATCTGATAATAAAAAGGAAATCATAAAGGTGAAGTTTAAGCATTTTAAGAAAAAGCTTAAAAAAATGTTTCAACGCAATACAATTGTTAAAATCGTCATGGTAATCGCTTCTTTGTCCATGCTTCTTCCCTTGTTACTGCCGTTTTTTAACTAAATATGCTTCGGTTAAATTCAGACTTATCAAAAGTCCCCCAAGTTGGGCCCAAAACTAAATTTTTACTGAACAAAATGGGTCTTTTTACGGTAGGGGACCTGCTTTACCATTTTCCGTTTAGATATGAAGACCGATCGCAAATTAAAAAAATCGCTGATCTGGTTCCGGGGGAGACGACAACAATAGAGGCGCGACTTTCTTCCGTGAGAAATATTTTCACCAAAAGCAGAAAGAAAATAACTAAAGGATACGCGGAAGACGAGACGGGAGAAATAGCGTTGATATGGTTTAACATGCATTTTATAAAGAAAAGCTTGAAAGTAGGGGAGTTGTATTTTATTAGCGGGAAAGTGGAGTTATTTGACAACGTAAAGGCCTTTGTTGTTCCGGACATGGAGTTGAAGACGGCAAAAAATCTCCATTCGGGAAGAATTGTCCCGATTTATCCAACAACGGAAGGGATTAGCACAAAGTGGATACGTACCAGAATTAACGACATCTTATCGGGTTTGGGGGCCGGCGAGCTAACTAGCGAATTTTTACCCCAAAATATGCTTGAAAAGCATAATTTTATTGGCCGGGAAAAAGCTATAAACGAGATTCATTTTCCTTCCGGCTTTGAGCTACTAGAACAGGCACAGAAAAGGATGGCATACGAAGAAATGTTTCTCGAATTAATTAACGCGCGCCGCGTCCAGGCCGAGTGGTCCAAAAACAAGGAAGCAGCAAGCCTTCAGACTGATCCGGAAGAACTAGGCAAATTTATTCAAACTTTACCGTTTACCTTAACCAAAGATCAGGAAAAGGTTTTGAGTGAAATAACCAAGGATTTAAGCAAAAACAGACCTATGAATCGTCTCCTAGAAGGCGACGTGGGAACAGGAAAAACTATCGTGGCAATTTTAGGAGCACTGATATCCTACCGAAACGGGAAAAATGTTTTGTACATGGCACCCACAGAAATTTTGGCGCAACAACATTTTGAGACTTTCCAAAAATTTTTAGGTGAAGTTGCATCTAATATCCAACTGGTAACGGGAACCACAAAGAAAACCATCGCAACCAAGCAAATACCTGCCAACCAATCGCTCCCGAAAACCCAACACCTGGTCCAACCTTCCATAACAATAGGAACGCACGCCCTTCTGTACGCCAACCAAAAATACATTAACTTAGGCCTGGTTGTAATAGACGAACAACATCGCTTTGGGGTCGAGCAACGTGCCAAATTACTAAACTTTACAGCCGATCATACGGTACCGCATCTATTAACCATGACCGCAACTCCTATACCGCGCACGCTAGCTCTAACGATTTACGGGGATCTTGATATATCAATTCTTAAAGAACATCCCAATAAACAGCGCCAAATCATTACAAAAGTTGTACCTAAAACAAAGCAAGATGAAATTTACAGGTGGATCGCCCAAAATAACTTTAGTGCTTTTGTAGTCTGCCCCTTTATAGAAGAAAGCTCCGCTGAAAATTTGGAGAATGTTAAAGCTGCTACCGCGGAATTTGAACGCCTTCGTGACAATTTTTTTGGTAAAGAGAACTGCGCTTTATTGCACGGAAAAATGTCCCCAAAGGAAAAAACCGCCGCCGTAACTAAATTTAGAACCGGCGATATAAAAGTTCTAATATCAACTCCGGTCATAGAAGTAGGCATAGATGTTCCTGACGCCGATGTCATGGTCATAGAGAGTGCTGAGCGATATGGACTGGCCTCATTACACCAGTTACGCGGACGCGTGGGAAGGGGCGCTAAAACCGGCTATTGTTTTGTTTTTCCTTCCGTTTTTTCCCGAATCGCCTATACAAGGCTAAAAAACCTAGAAAACACCTTAGACGGACTAAAACTAGCCGAGATAGACATGAAATTACGGGGGCAAGGGGATATTTATGGTACACTCCAGCACGGATTTATGCGATTTAAGCTAGCCAACACGAATGACTTAGAATTTGTGCAGACGGTTCGCTACGATGTGGATGAAATCGCAGAAAAATTAGACAGCTATCCTAATCTATTAACCTTTTTAGACCAACGAAAAGGGAAGGCGACGGATAATTAAGAGACCTGCAAAGCCTTTGAGAAAGAATGATCAGGAAAAGTAATCAGGAAAAAAGGGCAATCAAGATATGACCAGAGTCACAACAGGAACAACCAAAAACAAAAAACTAACCATGCCCAAAATCCCTGAATTTCGGGCTATACAGGATGTTGCAAAAATGGCGGTCTTTTCGATACTAGGCGATTTAGTAACCGATGCTACCTGCCTGGACCTTTTTGCGGGATCCGGAAACATGGGAATTGAAGCTCTTAGCCGAGGCGCCTCGTACTGCGATTTTGTTGATTCAGAAACAGAATCCGTCAATTCTATGGAAAAAAACCTAAAAAATACCAACTTAGTGGGAAAAGCGGAGATCCATCGTCAGAAAGCGGTAAAATTTGTCGCTAACACCTCAAAAAAATACGATTTAGTCTTCCTAGACCCCTTCTATAAAGATGTTAAACACAAATACCTAATAGCCCTTTTACAGGAAAGCCTAAACCCCGGAGGAATAGTGGTTTTTTTCCATGGAGATAATTTAGAAATGCCAAGCCTCCTAGAAAAAACGGCGTTTCAAATAATAGAATCGCGTCGTTACGGAAAAAGTCATGTAGATTTTCTGAGAATACCGTCCTAAGTCGGCCCTAAAGCAACCCCGCCCCTCTGAGCGAAGCGAAGAGTTTAACCAAAATTTGACAAAAACCCAACACACGCTTATATTACTTCGGTCAAACAGAGACATAGCAAGGAAGATATTCCCAAAGTTACCCGAACTTGCTAAACTCTAAGACAAGTAACAGAAATAATATTTAAAAGGAAAAGATATGCCAGTACCAAAAAGAAAACATAGCAAAAGACGAAGCAAAATGAAAAGATTTGCGCATTATATAAAGGCTGTCCAGTCCAAAGTGTATCCGGTTCTGAAAACAAAAACCGGCGGTTACAAAAGACCTCATGTAGAAGAAGAGATAAAGCTGTAAAGTAAAGTAGCGCAAATTTAAAACAGAAAATGAAAGGAAAACACGACGAAAGACATCTGGCCAGAACGGTTGCTTTGGCAACGATGTTCTGTCTTTTATTTGACGATAACAAAACCGAGGAGTGCCTGTCTATTTCAAAAGAGAATTTGGGCATGCAATCGGGAGAATGGAATGAACTACTAGCACAGAAAATAATCCGGGGAGTACAGGAAAACGAAGAAAAAATAACTGAAATTATTAGGACTTGCGCTCCCCAATGGCCACTTGATAAAATTTTTAAAATAGATTTGGTAATATTGGAAATTGCTATTTACGAACTTTTATTTGACGACGAAGCCCCGGAAAAAGTCGCGGTCGACGAAGCCGTGGAGTTAGCAAAGGAATTTGGAAATGATACATCTAGTAAGTTTGTGAACGGGGTTCTTGGCACCGTTCTGGAAAATAAGGAGTTATATGTACCTAAAGAGAATACAGAGAATAATAACCAATAATACAGGGATAGATCCTGAGGACATAACTCCCGCGTCGTACTTTGAGGATGATTTAAATATAGGTGAAGTTGAATTTGCCGAAATTATTTCAGAGCTGGAAGAGCAATACAATATAGGCCTTGGAGACTATATCAATGATATAGAGACGGTTGAAGATTTAGTTACAATTCTGTCCGAAGAACTTGACTAAGATGAATACACAATTTGATTTTGCGAAACTCGGAGAAACACTAAACCTTGAAATAAAGGAGGAAAGCCTTTTCCTAACTGCTTTTACACATAGATCTTACTTAAACGAACATCTCAATTACGATCTGCCTTCTAATGAAAGGTTAGAGTTCCTGGGAGACGCCGTTCTGCAACTACTTTCATCAGAATATCTTTTTAAAAACCACCCTAACCCCGAAGGAGATTTAACAAACTTTCGCGCAGCCTTAGTCTGCGCCGAATCTTTGGCAAAAGAGGCAAGTCGCTTAGATTACGGCAACTTTTTGCTATTATCCAAGGGCGAAGAATCCAGCGGAGGCCGTCAAAGAGAATATATACTAGCCAACACATTTGAAGCGGTTTTGGGTGCAATTTACCTCCAAAAAGGAATGAGCACCTGCAGAAAGTTTGTGAAAAAAGAGCTTTTTTACAAAGCCGACAACATAATAGAAAATGAAACGTACAAAGACGCTAAATCACAATTCCAGGAAGTGGCGCAAGAAAAATTGGGAGTGACTCCCTCCTATGTAGTGTTAGATTCATGGGGACCCGATCACGAAAAAATGTTTAAAGTAGGTGTTTATTTATCAAGGGAGGAGTACGGCATAGGCGAAGGTTGCAGCAAACAGAAAGCCGAGCAAGAGGCCGCCTTAAAAGCATTGGACAAGCTAAACTCCATCTGATAGAATCTCTCCGTATGTCAGTAACAATTAGACTTGCAAGAGTAGGAAAAAAGAATGGTCCATCATACAAAGTCGTGGTTTCCAACACCCGTGATAAAAGGACCGGTAAATACCTTGAAGTGCTGGGTCACTTTAACCCTTCCCGAGACGTAAAAGATTACAAAATAGATAAGGAAAAATATCAGGAGTGGAAAGATAAAGGCGCCCTGTCTACTGAAGCGGTAGATAAATTGATAGAGGGCAAATACGAATATATAGTTTACAGCCCCAAACAGCCAAAGGGAGGGGAGAAGAAGGAGTAATAAATGAAAGAGTTTATTCAGTATCTAGTAGAAACCATAGCTAAAAATCCCGCGGATGTTAGCGTAAATGAAGTTAGATTGGGAGAGACTTATCTACGTATGGAAGTTACGGTTAATCCCGAGGACATGGGTTTAGTAATTGGTAGAAATGGGCGCACTATTCAAAGCGTCCGTGAATTAGCCAAGGCCAAAGCCATTAAAGAAGGAATTAAGGTTGATGTTGAGTTGATAGAACCCGACCGAGGAAATAGACCCAACGGAAAGGTGGTAGATGGGGCTATTGCAGAACCAACTAGCGCGAGTGCAGAACCTGCAGTAATAGAAGCAACCGCGGAGCCTGTGGCGGTCGAGGCGGACGTTGAGCCTGCGGTAGCCGAAGCAACAGAAACAACTGTGGAGGACGATGTTGACGCGGAAGTAGAGCAGATGGCGGCAGATCTGGAAGAAGCTAAATACGAAGCCGACAACACTAGCGAGCCAGAAGTCACGGAATCAACCGACGATCTGTTGTAACAATTTGCTGTATAGCAATTTTTGAGTGATTACTTTTAATATCGTTACGCTATTTCCGGAGCTTTTTGAGCCATTTCTAAATACCCTACCGCTAAAGCGGGGTATTGAAAAGGGCGTACTTAAGGCTAACCTTATTCAACTGAGAGACTTTGCTGTTGATAAAAGAGGCACTGTAGACGACAAACCCTACGGAG
>CAZNJL010000030.1:0-726 GCA_964573325.1 uncultured Candidatus Saccharibacteria bacterium
AACAAGTAGGCCGAAATGCAACGCAATATGATGCCCGTAGAGTGGCTCTTAGAACCGGCAAACGGCTTTTGACCAGCGCCGAATGGCTCAGAGCCATTTCCAACACACCGGATACCGAGAAGGCCAATCCCGGCGAGGAAGCCATTGGTGAAACCGAAGACTATGATGATACCGACGGATATTTTGGCCAAGGCAAGTATATTAACCACATCTGGCATACAAGCGAGGGTGGCGCGGGAACCAACAATGGCGATGCCAACCACCCCTACGGCTCCACCTTTGACACCGACGCCGATTGGACAAGTGATTACTCTAAAATCTTAGCAGGCACAGCCGTCAACTCCTTCTCTCAATATAATGTCTATGACGGTGTTGGCAATGTTTGGGAGTGGAACGAAGATACGCGGGAAATGGGTGAAGCGTACACCGGCGCCGTAGGTTGGAGAGATGTTGATAGTACTTGGTTCAATTGGGACGGTTCAATTAATACCTTGCCGGTTACGGGTAACACCACTGCGGATAACGAACAATTTAACTACGACGGAGTCTATATTTATACCAATGGCTCAAACACAAAAACCTATTGTGGGGGCTATACTTGTGAAACTGCAGCCCTGCGCCGCGGCGGCTACTGGGACATCGGTGCCCGTGCGGGCGTGTTCTCGCTGCTTTTGCGCGATTCGCCGTCGCACGCGGACTACGGCTTTGGGCTGCGGGGCGCGCGCT
>CAZNJL010000030.1:736-7842 GCA_964573325.1 uncultured Candidatus Saccharibacteria bacterium
TCGCGTGTAGAGCACGCGCCCATCCGGCAGGACTGCGGGCGTGTTCTCGGTGAATTTGGGCTATTCGCCGTCGGCCGCGTGCGACAGCATTGGGCTGCGGGGCGCGCGCTAATCTTTATCTCGCTAGATTAGCGAGGTAAATCTAAAAAATTTATGAATAAACAATTGTCTTTAAATTTAACTTTGGAATCAGAATCTAATACTCTAGGAGATCAAAATTTTTCGGCTAGCACTCTCTATAACGAAGTGATAAGTTTTGAGAATTTGCTAAAAGCTTATTGGAAGGCGCATCTTGGCCGAAGGAATAGAAAATATGTTTTGGAGTGGGAATTTAACTTGGAAAAACGCTTAATCTCTTTGCAAAAAGAGCTTCAAGAAGAAAAATATGTTCCTGGCGGCTATCACTATTTTTGGGTTTGTGATCCCAAAAAACGATTGGTGGCAACTGCTCCTTTCAAAGACAGAGTTGTTCATCACGCGATTTGTAACGTTATTGAACCTATTTTTGACAGAAGTTTTATTTATGATTCGTATGCCTGCCGAGAAGGTAAGGGCGCGCATGCCGCTGTGACGAGATTGCAACAATTCTTAAGAAAGAAAGATGCTAAATATGCTCTCAACGGAGATGTTGAAAAATATTTTGACAGCATTAATCATCGAATTTTAGAAAGCCTTTTGAGAGAAAAAATTAAAGACGAAAAGTTAATGAGGCTTTTGGTTAAAATTATTAGAAGCGAAAAGTTGCTAAAAGGAATACCGATAGGCAACCTTACCTCCCAACTATTTGCCGGAATATACCTGAACAAATTAGATCATTTTATCAAAAGGCAATTACGCGCCAAATACTATTTGCGCTATATGGACGACTTTTTGATTCTGGCTCCGGAAAAACCAATTCTTCATCAGTGGCGAGAGGAGATTCGGAAATTCCTTAAGGATAGGATGGCTTTGGATTTGAAGAAAAGCACTGGTCAGGTTTTTCCCGCTTATCTGGGTGTTGATTTTGTCGGATTTGTTACTTTTTCTACACACAGGCTAGTGCGAAAGGCAAGTCTAAGACGCTTTTGGGCTAGAGCTAAGAAAGGCAATTTGTCTCCTGAGAGCATTAATTCTTATGGAGCACATTTTGACTGGGCGGACAGTTTTAGGCTTAAAAAGCAATTGGCTAAGCTTTATAATATTGATTGGGAAAGGAGAATCCAACATGTTTGAACACGAGAATTTGAAAATCTTTACTAAGTTTTATGATCTTACTATCTGGCTCCACCAGAGGGTGATAAAGTTTCCTAAAAATTCGCGTTTTACATTGGGTCAAAGAGTTGAAAATACCGCTTTTGGGATTTTGGAACTTATAGTCGTGGCGAACACAACCTTTGATAAAGACCTACGACTTGAGATTCAAAAAAAGATAGGAACTGAACTTGAAGTTTTGCGAATTCTTATGCGGGTTGCCAAAGACCTAAAATTTATAAACATCGGTTCTTATAAGTTTGGTTGTGAGAAAATTCTAGAAGCTGGTAAAATTTTAGGAGGATGGATAAAAAATACTAAATTGAGGAAGGGGGTAGGACTGTGAGGTTTGCTGCAGCCCTGATCCGCGGCGGCAACTGGAACAACGGTGCCCGTGCGGGCGTGTTCTCGCTGAATTTGAACAATTCGCCGTCGAACGCGAACTACAACATTGGGCTGCGGGGCGCGCGAAATCTTTCTTGGCCGAAGTTGGTTTTCTACGGAAGATCAGCCAGTTCTGAAGGATTAAAAAGATTGCTTAAGGTCCCACTCCCGGCCCAAGCAGCCGAAAAGAAAAACGCCTCGGCTCCCTTGCTAAAATACGGAGCCGAGGGAAAAGCCGATGATACGGTAATAAGGGAAAAAGAATATGAAAAATAAAAAATTTAAACTAAAAACTCTTTATTTTCTAGCCGTTTTCCTAATTTTGGCGGGGCCGACTTCTGCGGAGGAAAAAGAGGAAGAAGGCCGGCTTTTTGGCACCGAAAGCTTGTTTGAAGCCAAAGGAGAGATTATTAAAAATATTACTCCGGGGTGGTTCAACAATCGCGCCCCTTGGACAACGCCCAAAGCAAAGTTTTTGGGAGAGAATTTTGTTGTAAGTGGCAATAATGTTTATAAACGCAAAGTAGACGGTCTGAAGTGGCAAAAAGCAACACCGGATTGGGAACATAGCTTTACTAAGAAAATCACCGCTATGCAGGCTTATGGTGGCAAACTTTACTTGGGAACCTACAGCCGGGCCTGGGCAGAGGTTTGGGAGAGTGAAGACGGCATTACCTGGAAAAATATCACACCCGTTGAAAAACGCGAGATTGTTCATACCGGTCCTGATGGCAATAAGATTCAAATTGTGGGCGCCCCAAACTTTGAAATTCTGCCCACAATGTGGAATAGCTCTTATTTTGAGGTCTCGTTTTTAAAAGAATTTAATGGATATCTTTATGTCGGCCTTGCGTCCGGAACAGGGGCTGAAATTTTTCGATACAGCGCTAGCGGCTGGGAAAAAATAAGTCCTAAGTGGTCGGATCAAAATGTCAATATTAAAGCCGCTGCGGTTTTTAACGACAAACTTTTAATAGGTACTTATAATTTGGGCGGCGCCCAGCTTTGGAAACTCTCCTTGAACGGAATATGGAGTCAAATTAATTTTGGCGGGACAGAAGGAGTAAGAATCAATGATTTGGAGGTTTTTGGAAATACTCTTTATATTGGTCTTCTCAACGGAAAGGGAAAGTCGGAGATCGTTAAAACCGGCACATTCGACAACTTCACCTTAATAACACCAAAAAAGTGGCGGGAGTTCTCTCAGTTTGAGATCATCAATCTTGAGGCTGTCGGTGACGCCCTTTTTGCCGAAATTTTTGTCAATAGAGATAAAATTGAGACCTGGGAATTAAAAAACGGTATTTGGTATAAATTTGAAGAAGATCAAAGCTCTGCTCTGGAAGAAGCTATAAACGAAATAAGTGAAACCTCTGAAACCACTGAATCATCTTCTTCCGAAGGTCTTCCGGAACAGACTCCGTTGGGAATATTGGTTTCTATTGAAGGAGTATTCCAAGAAATAAAAGATTTCGTTGCGGCTTTAGGCCTTTCGGTTGACGAAGAAACTCAAAGCCTGGTAGCGGAAAGCAACTTTGTGGTTTTAGGTGACACCACTTTATCCGATGTTACAATTACAGGAGATTTGTCAGCCGGTCTAATCAAAGTTGACTCTATCGAAAACAACATTGAGGTTGTGGGACCATCCTGTTACACGGAAGGAACTGATGAGGAAGACGGATCGACAGGAAAAGTAAACACCGAACTTTGCTTGGCACAAACCCTCTACCTGCAAAAAAATCGCTCCGGCAATGTGGACTTTTTTGGCGGCCAAATTGTACTCAATCCCGCAGGAAATGTTGAAATCAAGGGCACAATTCGCGCCGCCAAATACGAGGTAGCAACCGATGTTGCCGGTGCATCGGCAGGAAAAGCAATGATTGTGGCGGGCGAAACCTCCGTGGAGATTGAAACCTCCACCCTAACCGAAGATTCCATTATAATGGTCACGCCGGAAATTCCGGTAGCCGTGGGAAGCAAAAAGAGCATTATTAAGGAGAATGTGTTTGAGGTTACGCTTTCCAACGCCTTGGACGAGGATCTGGCAATTAGTTGGTGGGTTGTTAATTAAGCAATACATCTTCCCCAAGGATGTATAGGGAAACGCCTTTACTCTATACATCTCCTTAAAAGATGTAAAAGCGAAATTAACAAAAAAGATCCCTATTTAGGGGAGCTTAGTTGGAACCACCCGCATCTATAACAGCAAGATCCACCTTACAACAGGACGATCAGTCCGCACATCTTGGTTATAAACTCTGTACGGGTTGCAACAACATATACAAAAGTGTATATTTTAGTTTAACATGGATAAATACGAAATTTTGCTAAAACAGGATAAAAAGACCTTTCACGCTTCGGATTTGGCTTTATTATGGGATATAGATAACCAAAATACACTAAACATGACACTCAAGCGATTTGTTGATAGAGGAATTTTAAAACGCATCCATAAGGGTTTTTATTCAACCACAGATATTAAAAATCTGGATCCTTTGGATTTAGGATTTTCCTATTTAAATACTTATAGCTATTTGTCATTGGAAACACTGTTGGTAAGAGAGGGATTAATATTCCAGGATATAAAATACATAACCTTTGTAAGTTCTAAATCAGATACCTTTGAGCTCAATGGAATTATGTATAAGTCTCGGCAATTACAAGGCGCATACTTAAACAATACAATCGGTGTAACTCAAGTGGGCAATCATTTTGAAGCTACAAAAGAAAGGGCGGTTGCAGATATTCTTTACTACAACCCGAAGTATTATTTTGATAACTCAAATTCTATTGATTTTGACAAGGTAAAACTTTTACAAAAGGAAATAGGTTATGTTAAACGCTAATAAAGGCCAGGCCCTGCATAAATCAATAATGCTTAGGGTTCTGATAAGTATATTAAACGATTCCTTCCTGTCCAAAAATCTCTACTTTAAGGGAGGAACTTGTGCCGGTATGTTGGGATATTTGGATAGATTTAGCGTTGATCTTGATTTTGACATTTCAGATAAAATTCACACCGGTGTCATTAGAGAAAAATTGGAAATTTTGTTTAATGATGTAAGTTTGATCATAAAAGATCAGAGTACAAATGTTATTCAGTATTATCTAAAATATGATGCTCCCGCAGATTCAAGAAATACACTTAAGATTGACGCTGTTGATGTCCCTTACGTGAATAATAAGTATGAGAAAGTAGTTTTACCTGAAATAAATCACTATGCTATTTGCCAAACAAAGGAAACTTTATTCACAAATAAGTTAGTGGCAATAGTAGATAGATATGAAAAAAGTAACGCAATTGCAGGAAGGGATCTTTATGATATACATCATTACCTACAAAACGGTTTTGATTATAACGAGAAACTGATAGAAGAGCGTAGAGGTACAGACGCAGTTACCTATTTGAATTATCTGGTAGATTTTATTGAAGAAAAAGTAACAGAAACTATTATAACCCAGGACTTAAATTTCCTTTTAGAATACAAAAAGTTTAATTCTGTAAGAAAAACTCTAAAAGCGGAGACAATTGCCCTACTGAAATCCTTGTTAAATTGACAAGACTTTTGATGTGACAGCGGACATCTTGGATTTAATCAGATTTAAATAGAGGCTCGGCTTGACACCACTCGGTAAAACGGCAGCAGCTTGACCAAAGTATCGCCAACAGTAGCGTCACTCTCTTTACCCAAATGCACAATAATAGCTTCTTTAGGGCTGTATTTAGAAATGAAATTACGCAGAGATCTGGATACTTCGGGGTTCTTCAAATCCTTAAACTTGACTTCAACAGGCAATACTTTGTCACCGGAAGTAAGCACAAAATCTACTTCCGCTTGATCTTTTGTTCTCCAAAAGTGAAGGTCGCGGGGCGTTTGCTTTAATTTCATGATAAGTTCATTTGCAATAAAATTTTGGAACAAAAAACCCATCTCTGCGGAATTAGAAAGGTTCCCATAGGTACCGTTTGCATAATTTCGCAAACCCAAATCGGAAAAATATATTACGGGTGATTTTGTTATCTCTTTTCTAACATTTTTATAGAAGGGAGTTACTCTGTATGTTATATATGTTTTTTCTAAATACCAAAGATAGTTTTTAACTGTTGAAATTGATAGCCCCAATGTAGAAGATAGCTCGGTAATATTTAGTAGTTCACCAACTTGGGAAGCAAGTATTTTAACAAGACGGGTAAAATCATCAGTCTTTTGGACATTTAATAGGTATACGATATCTCTTTCAATGTAACTCTGATATAGCTCAGAAATTATTTTTATCTTTTCAGCTAATGTTTCCTCCAAAACAACTCTCGGATAACCGCCAAAGTTTAAGTACTCGTATAGATACTGACGGGTCTTGTCAGTCTCAATTTTATAAAACTCGTCAAGTTTACCTTCATATTTGTATCCCGTCTTGAAATCTACAAATTCCTTGAACGATAATGTTGAAAGCTCAAATAATCTCTTTCTGCCCGCAAGTGATTCATGTATTTTTTCCTTAAGTTCAACCGACCCTGATCCTGAAATTATAAACTTGTATAGAAGCGCCATATCGTATAAACCCTTTAAAAACAAGCCCGCATTTTCTTTTCTCTGAATTTCATCAATAAATACATAAGCTTTACCCTTTCCTACTTCAAGAGAGATTTTATTTAGCAAAGCTTCTTGTGACTGAAAGTGCTTTTTATCCGCCTCAATATCAAGATTCAAGTAAACACATTTCTCACCTTTCTTTTCTAAAACATCTTTAAGAAGAAACATTAAGGTGGTTTTCCCTGATTGTCTTGGCCCCACCAATAAAGAAATCTCCTTTTTGTCTAAATGGTTTAAAAGATCTAAAAAAAGGGCTCTTTTAATCATAATCTATAGTTTAGTACGAGATTTCGGAATGTCAAGTTTACTTTTTCTCGTGTTAACCGAGAGGAATGCGGAGTTTAGATAGAAATATCTTTGCTCATTCCGGGATGGAAACCTTATGGGTAGCATTCTTTACAGTTCGATTCCCGTTGGGTCCACCAATTTACTCAAATAATTGACATCGAACTGGTCTCCACAATATTTCAACGGCCTCATCGACGAAGTCAAAATCTACAACTACGCCCTCACCGATAAACAGGTTCAAACCCTCTATAACAACGGCGCCGTTAACTTCCAATAGATTCTGACTTTCGTGAGAATAATAATCCAAAAAGTTGAAAGTCACACAAAAACTTTACTTCCCAACGAAATTTAATCTAATTTTAATAATTGCTTTGTACAATGTACCTAGAAATGGGGGCGGCTTTTGGTAAGCAGGTGGCGGTCGACACTCCACCGTTAGGGGTTCGAATCCCCTCGCCTCCACCAAAGGCTGCGCACTTTATATTTGACATATTGGTACGATGATTGTATAATCTGCACATAGTCGACCGCACTGATTGCTTACAAAGCGAACGGTGGAGTCAAGAAAGCCTTCGTTTTTACGAAGGCTTTTTTGTTTCTTTGACTATTTTT
>CAZNJL010000031.1:0-7810 GCA_964573325.1 uncultured Candidatus Saccharibacteria bacterium
GGTCAGGTACATAAATCTCCCATGCATCGTATTCCATACCATCTGCACCATGTTTCCCAGGTCAAACTTCCCAAAGGCTAGCTCTCTGTACCAAAAGAGATTCATTTTGGCTGAGACGATGAAAAAGGCACAACAATAAGCAAAAAGCCCAATCAATAGATAGTTTTTCTTTACAAAATCTTTTAACTTAACCATTATTTATTTTGGAAAATGATTTTATATATCTCGTCAATCTTCCTTGCCCTTGCGTCCCATGAGTACAATAAATGTACCTTATTTCTATCCACAAACTGCTTTGAGTCAATTACCTGCTTAATTTGGCGGGCTACAGTTTCCGGAGACAAATCCTCCAGGTAATTCAAGCCTGCTATCTCCTCGGAAAGCTTAAAACCCGACGCAAGTACCGGCAACCCGCAAGATAAGCTTTCCATAACAACTTTCGGAGTTCCTTCCCAGGATGACGGCAAAACAAAAAGGTCAGCGGATTGTAGCGCAATTGGAATCTGTGGGTAAGGCGTGTAATCTACCTGCAAAACTCTGTCTATCAGTTTAAGATCCTGGATAGTCTGATTTATTTTATTCAAATAATCACCATCTCCCGATCCCACTAATAAAAGCTTGTAATTGCCGGGGAGATGCACCATCGCCTGAACCAGGTTTAAAATATTTTTTCGCTCTACCATCATACCGTAATTAATCACCACAATGTCCATGGGATCAAGCCCAAGGTCTTTGCGCGTCTTAGCCTTCTCCTCCTCACCCACGGGTTTAAACATAGCATCGTTAACCCCCGACTCCACCACAAAAGCCTTTGATTCCTCCAGATGGTAATACTTCACGGCCTCATTCTTTGTGCCACTGCTAACAAAAATACAGGCATTGGCAGCTTTAACAGCCCACTTGTCAGACTTCTTCGCTAAAGGCCAGGAAAGGTAGTGTGATATAGGTGAAATTGATTTTTTAGCTTGAATTAATTTTTGCTTCCTACCCTCAACCGTGTTGTGAAAATGCGCTACTAAAGGAATTTGCAACTCCTTGGATTTCTTAAAAAATCTGAGCAAAAAAAGGCGGTACAGATAAATCCAAATGGCAAAATGACCGTGTGTGTGAATAATATCCGGTTTATTAGATTTGCGCCATTTTAGATAGTAGAAAAACATGCAAATTGATGTGGTCAACGAAATAGTTCCTTTTAAAGGCTCCCGCATAAAACCGACTACTTCCACTTCCGGAGGACTAAGAATCTCCCCGGAATTGGGCCACTTTCCCGCGAAAACAGTTATTTGATGCCCTAGCCTTGCTTGAGCGTCGGTTAGCTCGTATGGGTGCGGGGCTAATCCGGCCCAAGGCTCGGGCCAGTCGTATACTATTCGTAATATCTTCATTTTAAACTTAAAGCCTTTCTAAAAACTTCCTCGTACTTATCTAGCATTATACCCAAAGTTAGATTCTCACGGGCAAATTGTTTGCTTTGTTGGGACAGTTTCCGGCGAAGCAGACTATCGTTTAATATTTTTAAAACCGATGCTTTAAGTGAGCTGTAATCATCTTTTTTAATCAAAAACCCTGTTTCCCGGTCTAACACAACATCGGAAACACCACCAACTCCATACGCCACAACGGGTAAACCTGAAAACATCGCCTCCACTAAAACCATAGGCAATCCTTCGTACCTTTTTGTGGGAAACACAAAGAGGCTCATATTTGGCGACTGAAAGAAAGTCAGAACCTGTTCGTATGGAAGTTTGCCATGAAAAATAAACCGACCGGATATGCCCGCCAATTTAACTTCGCCCTGCAATTCAGAAAGAAAATCTCCGTCCCCAACTATATGAAAAGATGTACCGCCAAAGTCAGACTCTTGAGCCAATCTAAACAGTGTTTCTAATCCTTTGGACCGCGTTACCTGCCCCACATATAAAACAGAATTCTTAGCGATATCAGGCATTGAAACATTGTTCTGTTCCGATTGGTTAAATTTATCAGGATCAATACCATTATTTACAACGTATATCTTATCTTTATCGATAAAAGTTTCGTTTATAAGGGCCTTTTTTACGGCGGAGGAAACTGCGACAACAAAATCCGAACCGTGGATGAATCTTCGTTGACGGCCAAAAAAGACATTTAGACTAAAAATAGTATCTTTTGCCAGCTGCAAAATCTCCCCGGTGCTAAAACCGGCCTGAAAACGGGTCCGTAGCTCTCCTATAATTGTACCGTGAGATATTGATACAATAGGAACTTTCAGCTTGGATTTATTTTCTATAACGCCAATTCCTGCAGAACTTTGACTAACTACCAAATCAAAGGCCTGTTCTTCATGAAAATGACAAAACTCAAAAAACGACCGGTAATACCAATTATTCTTCCCGAACTTAGCTAGGCGAAAAACACAAGGAATAAAATGATACTTTACCCCATTTAAATATTTGGTCTCAAATTTTAACTCTCTCTGCGGAGAAAAAACCAGAATGTCGTGTCCACGGGAAACCAGACCCTCACATAACGCCTTGCTTTGGGTCTCAAGTCCTCCGTAACCTTCATGGAAAGTTGTGGATTTAATAAAAACTGCTATACGCATGAACCTATTTTAACAGAAGGCTTTCCAATTCCTTTATGTTTCTGTCCAGGTCAAACATCTGCAACGCCCTTTCCCTAGCTGAGGCGCCTAACCGCGAGGCTAATTCAGGATCATCAAGAAGTTTTATCACCGCTTCCGCAAAAACAACGGGGTTCCTTTGATGGACAATCAACCCAGTCACGCCGTCTTCAATTAAATCAGTAATGCTGCCGGCGTCGGTTGCCACAATAGGCTTTCTCGCTAAGGCGGATTCAATTACAAATGTCGGAACTCCGTCCGCGTCTCCGGAATCTAAGTTTATATTTGACTGCACTACCAGATCAGCGATTTTCAAATAGGAAACAATTATGTCAAAGGGTACTCCTTCGCCGTTTCCGTGAATAAATACATTATCTTCCAAATTTAACGATTTGATCTGTGAAACCAGCTCCGCGTACAAAGGTCCCGGACCTGCTATATGAAGTTCAAAATCGTAGCCTTTATCTTTCAAGAGACGCATAGATTCAATAAGATATTTTTGGCCCTTTTTCTCAACTAAACGAGATCCACCATTAAAAAGAACCGCTCTGTCGGGCTTATCAATTTGAACCGAATTACTAAAAACTTTAACAGAGTCTACTCCGTGATACATCATCAAAATGTTGGAAGTATCCTGCTGCCCGGAATGGTCCAAACAATACTGATAGGCAAATTTATTACAAATTGCGACGAACTTGGCCGACGAGACCTTTTGCTCGAAATACTCGCCTTCAACCATAATATCCAGTGCGTGGGCAGAAATACTATAGTCTATACCTAAAAGTTTGGAGGCGATCATTGCCATAGTAGAGGGCCAAGACATAAAGTTGGCGTGGATATGATCGGGGTCAAACTGCAGAAAAAGATGGGCATAACCGACTGATTTAGTAAAAAAAATTGATTTATGAAGTAACGAGTTTTTATAAGGAACTTTCCCACCAGAAAACCCTCTATCAAAAGAAATAAATGCTCTATATTCACACAAAATTTTTGCGGGTTTTCTGAGAAGAAAGTAAACCCAGGCCCTGATCAGCACAAATAAATTAAGGTGCCTGTACACTAGATGTTTTTTTACATTGGAAAAAACTTCCCCCGAGGTTTCTTGAATGGAAAAAACTGTGATATCAAGGCTACCCAAGTCTATCAGCTTTGAGATCTCTCTTTGAATAAAGGTTTCAGTCAATCTAGGAAATTCGGGCACAAAAACCAAAATTCTTTTTTTGTGATTACTTGGATTTGGCTCCATTTTCCAGTATTGCGGACGATCCCTCAAATCGTTTGTATTCTCCACCGTTAGTGCGCTTTCCTACGGCAAAATACGTTATACCCTTTTTTTGTACCAACTCCTTATCTAAAAGGTTTCTGCCGTCAAAAATGACTTTATCTTTCAAATTTTCCTTAACTTTATCCAGATCCAATTCCCCAAACTGTTTCCATTCAGTCAAAAGGCAGAGACCATCAGCCCCCTTCATAGCATCGTAGGGGTCTTTGGCATAATAAACCATGCTATCGCCTAACTCGGCACGGGCCGAATCCATAGCCTTAGGGTCGTAAACTCTTACGGAAGCACCTCTACCCCGAAGGTTTTGAACTATTTTGATGGCTACGGACTCACGAACATCGTCCGTGTCAGGCTTAAAAGCCAAACCCAAACAAGCGATCGTCTTATCCTCAAGGTTTTTACCGAAATAATTGGTTATTTTGCCTATATAATAATTTTTCTGTCTCTCGTTTACTTCCATTACAGCACGCAACAATTTAAAGTCATAGGCCTGGTCAGAAGAAATTTTGTATAAAGCTGAAACATCTTTAGGGAAACAACTACCTCCATACCCAATACCGGCATTTAAAAAGTACTTACCAATCCTTTTATCCAACCCCATACCATAAGATACTAAAGATATATCAGCTCCGGCGCGTTCGCATATCTGCGCCATTTCATTAATAAAAGAAATCTTGGTTGCCAAGAACGAGTTAGACGCGTATTTTATCATTTCTGCTGATCTCAAATCCGTTTCAACAATAACCGTATCCAAATGATTATAAAGATCTTTCATAATTCCTAGAGCCTTCTCTGAGTCCGAACCAACAACAATTCTGTCTGAATTACGCATATCTTCTATGGACGATCCTTCCCTCAAAAATTCCGGATTGGAGACAACATCAAAGCGAGACCCTTTGGGAGCATTTTGTCTGATTATCTCCTCAATCCTCTCGTTTGTACCCACCGGAACAGTACTTTTGGTTGCTACTACTTTGTAACCATTCATATTTTCACCGATCTCCTTCGCCACAGCCCAAACTGCGGATAAATCAGCGGCACCCGTCACCTCGTCCTGAGGTGTGCCCACACAGATAAAAACGATTTCTGCCTCTTTTATACCTTCGGGTATAGAGGTGGTAAAAGAAAGTCTTCCGGATTCAATGTTTTCCATAACAACTTCGGTTAAGCCCGACTCATAGATAGGCATTTCACCGGACTCTATCTTTGCGATCTTTTTTGTGTCCTTGTCTACACCTATCACGGAATTACCCCAATCGGCGAATATTGCTGCGCCAACCAAACCTACATACCCTGTCCCGATAACACATAATTTCATAGCTTATAAACACCTTTCAAACTATTTATTCTTACCTTTAGCACATCTTTTGCCATTTTAAACGAGTCACGGAAGGGACTTAAACGAGTAGTTTTAATGTGAGTCCAGCTTACAGGAACTTCTTTTATTTTATAACCTAGCTTTCGGGCTATAAACAAGACTTCTACATCAAAGGCTCCCATATAAGGCTTGTTGATTACCTCCGCATTATCTCCATAAATACTCAATCTGCCAAAAATGTTTTTGGCTGCTTCTGATTTAAAAAGCTTAAAACCGCATTGAGAGTCATTAATACCGGGAAGCGCCACAAGCTGGACCCATGCGTTAAATATCCGACCCATTAAATGGCGATAATACGGCTCGTCTACCCTTTCCGCTCCGTGGCCCTCTCTTGAAGCTATTGCAACATCATACCCATTATCTATCAGCCAGGTAGAAAGCTTCTTTAATTCGGTCATGGGCGCGGACAAATCGGCATCAGCTAGGTAAATATACTCCCCGACGGACTCCATAACGCCCTTCCATAAAGTTGGACCCTTTCCCTTGTGAGAATTTTCTATCAGGCGAATATGAGAATGATCTTTTTGATATTCTTTTATCTTTTCCACGGAACTGTCAGCACTTCCGTCATCAACAACGACTACCTCGTACGAAGCACTAAAGGAATTCATAAAACCAATAACTTGCGTGAGTGTAGATGCTATTTTTCCTTCCTCGTTGTAACAAGGTATAACTATAGAGTATTCAATCATGGCTTCTCTTTCGCCAAACAATTTTACTATAAAATGTGAAATTCCATATTAAACCCAAACCTACACCTACCAAAAATGCTGTATTGACAATCAAAACACTGTTTCCAAGATACTTTAAGGTGAGCGGAATTAACACCTCACTCCGAAAAAGAATCGGTATATAAGAAATTAGGTAATATATCGGTATTTTTTTTAAAATGGAGGGAAGATTCGTTATTTTCTGCGCTCCAAAGGACCAAAAATTATTAAGCGCAAAAGTAACGTTCATTGCGATAAAACCGGATAACCCGCTGGAGTGATTCTCCGATATATTAGATTGCCATAACAAAAGATTAAAAAGCCCTGTATCTACTATAAACCCTATTACACCAACAACAGCAAATTTTAGAAATCTCTCTATTTCGCGAAGCCTCAAGGTTAAAACTACACGCAAAGAGTCAAATGTGTTATTACTTTCCATTTTAGAGTCTCCTCTATCTCTCAAGCCAAATACGATTGGTATTTCCTGCACTCTGGCTCCCAGACGGTGCATTTTATGTAAAAGATCTATTTTATACGCAAAACCCTGGGAAAGAATGGCATCTAAATCTAATCTATCCACAAAGCCCCTGACACGCGATGCCTTAAACCCGGAAGTAAAGTCATTAACATTAAAAATCCCCAGGACAATTTTGGAAAAGATGTTGCCGCCCCAACTCCAAAATTTGCGGTTAAAAGACCAACTTTCGGGAATACTGCCTCCTTTAATAAAGCGGGAACCTATAACGTAATCTGCGCCGGATTCTATTGCCTCGACCATTTTCGGAATATCCCAAGGATCGTGCTGGAAGTCCGCGTCCATTTCTATTATCACATCTGCTTTCATGTCATTCATGGCGTGTTTAAAACCGTAAATATAGGCGGCACCCAAGCCTCTCTTGGATTTCTCAAGCAACAAATGCGTATTTGCATATTGTTCAGCAAAATCTTGGACTACAACGGCTGTTCCGTCAGGAGAGTTGCCGTCTACGACAAGAATCTGGAAATCGGTTTCGGGGCGAGTATCAAAGACCTCCTGCAAAACAGGAATTAACTTCTCTATATTATCCCGTTCGTTATATGTAGGAATTACAATTACTACTCTCATATATGTCAGATAATCACGAATAATACCATTAAGAGAAACGCTAGAAGACCAAAAGACATGTACTCTATCACTATAAATTTAGTAACTCGCTCTTCTATGGCATGGTGGAAAATCCCCCAGATAATATAAAAAAGGCAGCCAAAACCACCCACTAAAATCTGAATCGCCGAATTATGTTTGAACAAAATGAATAATACTCCTAATAGTCCCAATCCTCCTAGGAGAAGGGAATAATGAGTAAAATGTGATTCTTCATACCTTTTCATTATCATTATAGTATTTTTCCCGGCGATAAGGCTAACCACATACCGACAAAAGCGAAAATTAAGAATAACAGGTGCGCCATGGTGTGACCGGTTAAGCGGCGAAGGCCCCTGCTCTTGGAATACCAAATATCTAACAACAACAAAGAACCTAGAAAAACACCAAAGAAAATATTTATTATGCGCGAGGCACTTGTTACATCCACAACAGGCTCAGTTACTGCGCCCGGAAATTCTTCAGTAGCGGCGGGCAGAGGCTGTTCTAACTCCGCAGAGAAGACGGGCTCTTGAGAGACAGATTCGGGAGCAAAAATATCAACAGTAGGGGGTGCTGATACGTCCGACACCGCTACGTTGGGCGCAACACTAGCCGAACCAAGATAGGTCGGTGTTCTGGACTTACCAAAAGTCTGAACGACTAAAGTTGTCTCATAACCATCCAAAACTCCATTTATTACGGCAAAGCC
>CAZNJL010000032.1:0-7248 GCA_964573325.1 uncultured Candidatus Saccharibacteria bacterium
GATGGCAATAACGACACGCGTGGTTGCTCCTGTATCATTAACTGTATGCGCAAAATAAGATCCGGACCCACTCTTATAACGAATGTTTAATCTTCTGGCCTGATAGTCCGTGGTAAATGTGGCAGTACCCCCTTCCATGAATTCTCTTTCTCCGGGACGCCAGTAATCAAAATCGTATTGTAAATGAGACGCGCTGTATCCGGCGTCTGCCGTGCATTTGTTAATTATTCGATAAGGTAGTTTTAATTGCTGAAGCATCCACTCATTATTCTCCACAAATTCGTCATAAATCCGGCGAGATTGATCAGGAGTACAAACAGCATTCATTTCAACTTTATCAAACTGATGCACTCTTTTGATTCCACGGACATCTTTTCCCCATGACCCCACTTCGCTACGAAAACAAGTAGTTTGGGCGTACAGTCGAATCGGTAAAGACTCTACATCCAGTACCTTATCCATGAAGTATGAAAAGTTAGAGGGCTCCGAAGATCCAACCAAATAGAGGTCGTTGTTTTCCTCTACATTAAAGTTTTCAACTTTATATACATATTCCCGTCCTTCCGGGAAATGACTTGTTCCAAACAAAGCCTGCTCCCTAACCAAAAGGGGAGGCATCATGGGCATATAGCCTTTTTCCAGCAGATGTTTTTTCAACAAGGAAAAGACCGCCTCCTGAAGCAAAACAGCTTCATTTTTTAGATAGCAAAAACGGCTTCCTGAAACCAAGGCACTCTGTTTAACATCTATTAAATCCAATTCTTCTCCTAAAGTTACGTGATCCTTATGTTCAAAAGTGGTTTTAGGCATATATGAAAAGTCGCTGTAGTCAAGGTGCTCCGCAGGACGCTTCGCTGTCAGGTATCCTTGTTCCGGCAACCAAACTTTCAAAACAATATTATCCTCTTCTCCCTTACCAATGGGCATCTCTTCCGAAGGTACGTTAGGAATTCTGATATGAATTTCCCTAACTTTTGCCGCCAAATCGGAATATTCCTCTTCTAACTCTTTAATGTCAGCTTTTATTATTCCGGCTTCCTTTATCAACTCTTCTTTTTTGGAATCAGATACTTTTGCAACAGCCTGCGACAAAGAGTTACGCAGCGCCCGTTTCACTTCCAGCAAACCCAGAACTTCTCTGCAACGCAAGTCTAGCGCCAGAAAGTCATCTAAATTTATGTTTAAAATTTGACGATTCTCTAGTGTTTTTTTAACTAAATCAGGGTTTTTGCGAATAAAATCCAAATCAAGCATTTTATAAATCTTCCGTAGAACTTATTATATCAATCAGGAATTGTGTATGCTCCACGAGATCAATTTCCATTTTTTCTGCACCATAGTAAATATCCTCCCGTGATATCTTCGCTGCAAACGACGGATCTTTAAGTTTCTTTACTGCCTTAGATCCTTTCATGCCTTCCCATTTTTCCGGACGCATAAGCGAATATGCATACAAAAATCCGGACAGTTCGTCAACGGCTATCAAAGTTGCCGCCAATTTAGTCTTGGGTTCAACACCCGTGATGCCGTACGCGTGAGCCTCTATCGCGTGTATTATTTCCGCTGGCGTATCCATTTCGCGTAGCCATTCTAAAGATTTTACCGGATGTTGGTCGGGAAATTCATCGTAGTCTAAATCGTGCAAAAGACCGGTTATAAACCAAAGATCTTTACTTTCTCCAAATTTTTCTGCACATGCCTCCATACATCTAGCTACCATCTTGGAATGAAGTCTTTGATAAGAATTCTTAACGTGGTAATGGAGCAAATTAAAAGCTTCGTCTCTAGTCATTATTGGATTTTGTCGAAGAACCAAATAGTTTTTTGATCTTGCCAACTAGAGTTGAAATAACACCTTTATCTTCAGGGGTTACTTCTTTTATGGCACCGCCAAATTCCATGTCACCCGAAAAAGTTACCCCTTCAAGATTCTCAGCTAATTCTTGAATTTCTTCTTGTTCTTTTGAGCTCAGTCTTACCTCCATATATCTAAAGATTATATATGCTTTTTGTTGTGGGGTCTATTTCATGCCTTAATTGAGGAAAAGGAACCCCCTCACGCGCCGGCACATCCTCCAAAAACCAAAAAACTCGCTCTGAATGGCCGTAACCAAAAGTTGGGGGCATACCGTATTCCAACATTTCTACATAATCAATATCCATAAATTGAGCTTCCTCATCTCCCGCATCTCTTAATTTCTGTTGCTCAGAAAACCTACTAAACTGATCAAGGGGGTCGTTAACCTCTGTCCAACCATTACCCAACTCGCTCCCCGCCACTATAGGCTGAAATCTCTCTACGATATCCGGGTTCCCAGCACTAGCTTTTTGCAGAGGCGACAAATATTTAGGGTGGTTTATCAAAAAAGCGGGCCCGGCGATGGTTCCGCGTATTTTCTTCCAAAGGCTGTCCACACCCCGCGGAATATTGGATTTAGCGTTAAAAGGAATTTTCTCCTTTTTTAGAAGATCTGAAACTTGATCAAGGGTTATTCCATAAGGACTAACTCCGTACGTCTTCTCGAACATCTCCCCAAAATCAACGATCTCCCAATCTTTTGAAAAATCTACTGTAAAACCGCGAATACTAAAGATTTTTTTATCTCCATACACGGATTCAATAACATGTTTAAAAAGTTTTTTCACAAAATCCATGCCGTCGTAATAATCAGCGTACGCCCAATAAAATTCCATTGCGATATGCTCCGGTAGATGCTCGTCAGACAAACCCTCGTTTCTAAATCTAGGGCCTATTTCATAAACTTTTTCGTAACCCCCGCCGACCAGTCTTTTTAGATACAATTCTTGGGAAATTCTAAGGTAAAAATCCTGATCAATTGCATCCATGTGAGTAATGAATGGTTTGGCGTCACCTCCCCCGGGAACATGCTCCAAAACAGGAACGTTCATTTCCAAAAAACCTTCTCGGCTAAAAAATTCGCGATGCGCCTGCCAAAATTTTGAGCGACGGATAAATCTTTCGTAAACATCACGGTTTACATTGGTATCTATATAACGACGTCTTAAACGGGTCTCTTTATTCTGCAGACCATCCCAGCTTAGCGGCAGAGGACGAAGACTCTTGACCAACAATCGCAACTTATCTGTTTCAACAGAAATCTCCCCCCGCTTAGTCTTAACAACCTTCCCGTAAGCTTCTACAAAATCTCCTACATCTAAAAGGTTAAAATCTGAAAATGTTAATTCGCTGTTGGAATAATCACCACCCAAATAGATATCTTCACGAATAAATAACTGAATTTGTCCGGAGGCATCTCGAATATCAATAAAGGTCAAACCGCCATGCTGTCTAAAAGAAATTACTCTTCCCGCGACAACAACCTCACTTCCTTCTATTTCTTCAAATCGCAAGATAACATCGCCATTAGAAATACTTTTGCAGGATTTCGCGGGAAAAGGGTTCACCCCGAGGGATTTCAGTCGTTCTAATTTCTTTAATCGCACATTCCTTAAATCGGCCAATGTTGACATGAGAATATAAAAACACAAACCCTGCCTATAATCAAGGGAAATTATTGAATTTTGATGATTTTATAAGTCAGCTTTCCTACGGGAGCTTCCACCTCAAAGGAGTCACCTATTTTCTTACCCATGAGAGATGCACCTAAAGGTGACTCGTGAGATATTTTATTTTCTTCAGGATCCGCCTCTTGCGCGCCGACAATATAAAAGGTCTCCTCCCCACCCTCAATGCGCACCGTCACCTTGTTTCCAATATGAACTTCGCTATTGTTTCCGTTGGGCATCGTTTTGGCGTTTTTAATAACATCTTCAAGTTCTTCTATCTTACCTTCTACAAAAGCCTGTTCCTGTCTGGCGGAATCGTATTCTGCGTTTTCGGAAATATCTCCCATTTCCCGTGCCTCTTTTATTCTTTGAGCAACTGCGGGTCTCTTCTGATCAATCAGCTCAAATAATTCTTTCTTTAATTTTTCCAGACCTCCTTCGGTCAAATAAACAACATCCGACATTTTATTTCTCCATCATGTAAACAGATAAAAATAACGCCAGGAATTTCGGGGCGTTGAAATCGTAAAGGCATAAAAGCTGTGTATTCTCGATTAACATGGAATAGTCTATCAAAAGGATAGCCGATTGTCAATTTGACTGTCACAAAGGCAAATATGTTATATTTGTGATATGAGTATTAAAACAGTATGGGAACTTAATCAGGTAGGAGGCACATCTTCCGATCAGGCCGCGAAAGAAAACTACAAATTTATTAATAAATGGAAAGATCGTGAAGATTATTTGGAAAATACTAGCATTTTAAAAGAAGCTTTGAACGAGTACGAGTTGCTGTCAAAAGCGTATGGTATCGGAGGAGATGAGTTATATAAAGTTATTCTTGAAGGTGTCTTAGATCAAAACGATCCAAATATTAAAGCGCGCTATAACAAATTACACGAAAAAGCTATAAAAGTAGCCAATGACATTGAGTTTTTTACACTGCGTCTAGCCAGAATACCTGCCGAAAAACAAAATGAATTCCTTTTGGCACCCGAATTAAAAGAATACGAACACTTCTTGGAAGGACTGTTTGAGATGGCCAGGCATCTCTTATCGGAACCCGAAGAAAAAATTTTAAATTTAAAATCCAAAGTTGCGCATGAAAATTGGGTAGATATGACAAAAAGTCTGCTCTCAAAGGAGGAAAGAGACGGCAAAAGCCTTGCGAAAATTATGGATTTGGTAAGCGATCAGAACAAAGAAATGCGGGATCAAGCAGCGCAGTGGCTAAATGAGATATTAGCAGATCACATTGACGAAGGAGAACATGAAATTAATTCCGTGCTGGAAAATTCTAAAATTGACTTAGAATTAAGAAAGTATGCAAGGCCTGACCATCCCAGGCACATAAGCGACGATATTGACACAAAAGTAGTGGATGCTCTTCTAAAAACGGCTTCAGATAATTTTGATATATCACACAGGTATTACGAGTTAAAGGCAAAGCTTTTTGGAGTGGAAAAATTAGAGTACCACGAGCGAAATGTTCCTTACGGAAAGACAGAGAAAAAAATGAGTTTTGACGAGGCCGCTGAATTAGTAGGAAAAACTTTTGCAAAACTTGATCCCTGGTTTAGTGAAATCTTTAAAGAGTATTTAGCTTCCGGTCGAATTGACGCCTTTCCAAAAGTAAACAAGTCTACGGGGGCAGCCTGTATCTCAAACCTGCAAACCCAACCTACGTATATTTACCTTAACTACACGAACAAATTAAGAAACATTACCACCCTAGCGCACGAAATGGGCCATGCTATCCACAACGAATTGACAAACCAGCGACAAAACGCCTTAAATTCCGGATCCTCACTGGCTATCGCGGAAGTTGCCAGTACATTTATGGAGGATTTTGTTATTCAAGAAATTATGGAAAAAGCAGATGAAGAATTAAAGCTTGCTCTTCAGATGGAGCAATTAAATGATCTGGTTTCTTCCATCCAAAGGCAAGTTGCCTGTTACAATTTTGAACTAGGGTTACACGAATCGTTTAAACAAGAAGGGTATTTGTCGCAAAAAGAAATAGGAAAAATCTTCCAAAAGCACATGGCAAGCTATATGGGAAATTTTGTTAATCAGTCTGAAGGGTCAGAAAATTGGTGGCTTTATTGGTCGCACATTCGCAACTCGTTTTATGTATATTCATATGCTAGTGGGTTACTAATATCTAAAACTTTGCAAGCTTATGTCAAAAAAGACCCCGGTTTCATAGAGAATATTAAGGAATGTTTATCATTAGGAACTTCCAAATCTCCGAAAGAGGCTTTTTTAACTGTGGGAATTGACATTTCAAATAAGGGTTTCTGGCTGCAAGGACTGGAAGAACAGAGGACTTTGCTAGATGAAACATGGACATTGGCAGAAAAGCTTGGGAAAATCTAAATATGAACGATGTGGAAGATAGACAAAGTGAAACCCCACTGGAAAATGTGACCAACAGCGTAAATTCGAATAGTAATAATAACGTAAGTTCGAAACCAGAGGTGACAGAAAACTTTCACGCCCCAGAAATCCCGAAGAAATCACCACATATTTCTCTGATATGGAAAATCCTTATACCAATATTCGCCATTTTCATAGGAGTATTCGCCTATCTTGCCATCACGGAAAAACCTATTGCCGGTAACGGAAAAAAAGAAGAGAATATAACACCTCCCGTGGTTGTGATACCGGAGCCGGAGAACCCATTTAAGACCTTTACCAGCGACCAATACAAATTCTCCATTGAGTACAACACAGGTAAACACCTATTTTCCCAAAGAAAGGCGTTTTCTGACCAACCCACTTACTTTCAAATAGCCTCCAACGAGAACCGGCCAGAAAAAATAGAAATTGACACGGACCTGGAGAAAGACTTGGAAGACGGCTACCTGGTAAAAATCTCGGTTTACGAAAACATTGACCGCGACATTGAGGAATTAATAAGTCGAAAAAGGGAAAAGTTCGCGATAGATTGTCCGATTCCGGCAGAGATTGGGAATGTCTACACCAGAAACATAGACGGAAATGAAGCAAAGACATTTGAAGTCAAAAACTGCCCCCAAGATTATGTGATCAACCTAACAAAGTTTAAGGAAAATATTATTGAAATCACCCAAATCTACAGGGGAGATATAGGATTTAAGCAAAGCTACAGGGCACAGACCGAAACGATTTTTTCCGGTATTAAATGGATCAGAGATCCGCAAGAAGAACCAACTATAGCGGTATATAAAAATGACGAATTTGGGATTGAGTTTTTGCATCCGCGCCTTGACACGAAATGTTGCTCGGTTACGCACCCGTCAATAGAAAATCTGACAAAACTGGTAGTTCTTGGGGACCCAAAAAGTAAAGACAAAGATGGGCAGATAGTTAATAAATTTGGAGTTTTTGGGTATCAAGAAGAGGGGAAGTCCTTTGAACTTTTCCTAAACGAACAGAAACAATCACTGATTCAGGAATACAAAGTGGTTGAGGGCAAAAATCCCACAGGACTTGAGGAAAGTAAGGTCTTGATAGGCGGTTACGAAGGTTTGCTCTTGAAAAATTACGCGTGGTGGGGGGAAGTAACCTACATGAAGCATCCTTTTAGAGAAAATTTTTTGATATTCGTTCTGCCCAATGGAATTACGGACGAGTTTAGAGTGATAGTAGAAAACATACTAAAAGATTTCACTTTTGTAGAGGTTCCCAAGAAAAATTAGATAGAGCCACGATAGTTATGGACTCATTTTATACGGA
>CAZNJL010000033.1:0-7221 GCA_964573325.1 uncultured Candidatus Saccharibacteria bacterium
AATCGAAGTACCAACGCAGTTAACAACGGCAATTCCCATAGAGGAGCCGACATTGAAAAGCGAGGCGATACAATAGAGATAACCACAGATACTGTGCCAATCAAGGGGGTTTTGGAGATTCTTCCCGATTATGGAGTAATTCGCCAAGATGATGGTGTAGTTGAGACGGAAGCCATGCCCAGAGATGTTTATATAAGCCAATCCCAAATTAAAAAATTTAGTCTAAGAATGGGCGATCTAATCACCGGACATGCCCGCCCTCCCAAAGAAGGAGAGCGCTATTTATCGTTGCTAAAGGTAGAGAAAGTCGCCGGAATGGATCCCAAAGACGCCAAGAACAGGCCTGATTTTGATAAACTTACCCCGATTTTCCCTGATGAATGGATGCGCTTGGAGACTGATCCCGGTATTTTAAGTACAAGAATTATGGATTTGATTTCTCCCATAGGTAAGGGCCAAAGAGCTATGATCGTTGCTCCTCCTAAAGCGGGTAAAACCTGGATTTTAAAGGATATTGCCCATGGTATAACTAAAAACTACCCTGATATCATTCTGATGGTGGCCTTGATAGGGGAGAGACCCGAGGAAGTTACCCATTTTAGCCGTAGCGTGGAAGGTGAGGTTTTTTCCAGTAATTTTGATCAAAGGGCGGAGCATCAAACAAAAATTGCCGAAATGTGCCTGGAAAAAGCAAAGCGTTTTGCTGAAAAAGGAGATGATGTGGTGATCTTAATGGACTCACTGACTAGATTGGCGCGTGCCTATAATATGGTTGTGGCTCCGTCGGGGCGTACTTTGTCGGGTGGCTTAGACCCGTCTTCTTTATATCCCGCCAAGCACTTTTTTGGCGCGGCTAGAAACTTTGAGAATGGCGGAAGTTTAACCATTATCGCCACCTCTCTTGTGGATACAGGTTCCAGAATGGATGATGTTATTTTTGAAGAGTTTAAGGGCACCGGTAATATGGAATTGCGATTGGCCCGAGAATTGGCCGACCGCCGAATTTATCCCGCAATAGATATCAAAGCTAGTGGAACCCGCCACGAGGAGGAGTTGTATGATGATGAAACCTTGGAGTCTGTTGTTAAGTTGCGCCGAATGGTGGACTTGCTTGATGAAAGAGACGCGACGGCACTGGTTATTGATAGGCTTAAGAAGACCAAGAATAACAAAGAGTTTTTGAAGACTCTTCACGAAGCCAGATAGCCTTGTGTTATGAGGTAAGATAACCTCCCAATAATCTAGCGTTATGGTAAAATAGACTTTACAACATATCGTTGTGCGTCTATGCCTCTTATAGGAAAGAACCTTCCCTCTCGCGATTACTTTCAACTAAAGTTTGATGGTTTTTCGGTTGGAGGGAGGACAAAAATATATCAATTCCTTTACTCAATAAAGCTTTTTGCAAAAGCCTTGTCTTTCTATTTCGTCATCAAATTTAACAAACTGGTAACAGGGTTTATCAATGGCGCGTTTTTATCGTGGAAATTTGCCCACGCTACGAAGGATTTATTTATAGCAAAGCTTATCTGGTCCCGCGGAAGGTTAGGTCGCCCGGTAGCAACCTTTGTGGTCATGACCATCGCTTTCCTGATCTTTCTGTTTGGGGAGATTTTTAGCAATACTAAGTTTGTCAGCAGTCAGGAAATTAGCCCGGACTATTTAGCTACTTCTACAGACATCATTCCACAAAAAAACATTGCTTTAACGGCTATCCCCGAAGACCGTAAACGATCTGAGTCCTTTATTTATGTAGTCCAGGGAGGGGACACGCTTTCCGGAATTGGCGAAAAGTTTCGTATTTCTACAGACGCTTTAAAATATATAAATCGATTGACAGATTACTCTGTATTGTCGGTGGGGCAGGAATTAACAATACCTCCTGTTTCCGGTTTAATCCACGAAGTAGAATCCGGCGATACTTTGCTTTCTATCGCTCGAAAGTATGATGTGCCTTCTCAAGCGATTGCGGACTTTAACTATATTTTGGACACTTCCAAACTTGCCATAGGGACAGAGCTCGTTATTCCGGGAGGCTCAGTGCCGGAGCAGGTGGTACTGCCGCCAATGGCACCGATAATTCCAGGTTACCCCGGAGAGGGCTATGCTCCTGTCTCGCCCAGCAGCTCTTTTTGTGCATGGCCCACTTCGGTATGGGTTATCACTCAATACTTTTCTTGGTATCACAATGGAGTTGACATAGCTACTCCGCACGGTACGGCGATGCCTCCGTTGTACGCGTGTACCGGCGGAACGGTTACCAGATCCGGGTGGGATCCGTGGGGACTTGGTTTGCATGTACAAATAGATCACGGGAATGGGTACGAAACCGTTTATGGTCACATGAGCCGAATAGATGTTGGATATGGCGAGTACGTTAATAGAGGTCAGGTGATTGGTTTGATGGGAAATACCGGACGATCAACAGGATCCCATGTTCATTTTATGGTTAAATACAACGGAATTCCGCAGAATCCTCTTGATTATGCACACTAGTTTGGTTGTTGTGAGGTTCTGAAATAAGGTTTTCTTCTCACTCCCTGGTATAATCTCGCTATGCTAATAGACACAGCAGAAATAAAACTTAAAGCCGGAAATGGTGGAAAAGGGCATGTTTCGTTCAGACGAGAAAGGTTTATAGCTAAAGGTGGTCCTGACGGAGGAGATGGCGGAAAAGGCGGCCATGTTTACCTTGTAGCGGACCACAACCTGGCTACTTTGGTAGATTTTAGAACCAGGCCCTTTTATAACGCTGTCAATGGGCAGGAAGGCGGCAAAAAGAAAATGACCGGTGCCGGCGGGGATGACTTGATCATCAAGGTTCCTGCAGGTACCTTGGTGTATGAGTTGCGGAGTAATGAAGAACAGATTTTGGTAGGAGATTTAGTAGATGATAGGCAACAGTTACTCATTTGTAGGGGAGGAACCGGTGGAAAAGGAAATGATAGTTTTAAAAGTTCCACAAATCAAGTTCCCAGGCAATACACTCTGGGCGGAGAAGGCGAGGAAAAGCAGATAAAATTGGAGATTAAAATTATAGCGGACGTTGGCTTGGTAGGGGTGCCAAATGCCGGAAAGAGTACATTAGTTAATCAATTAACCGCATCCAGAGCAAAAGTTGCTAGCTATCCGTTTACGACCTTGAGTCCTAATTTGGGAGTGTGCCGGCTAAATTCAGAGGAATCGGTGGTAATTGCTGATATTCCCGGATTAATAGAAGGCGCTAGTGAGGGTAAGGGTTTGGGAGATGAGTTTTTACGTCATGTTGAAAGGACGCGGCTGCTGGTTCATTTGATTGATCCTTTTGGCGATGGTGGGACAGATTTAGCCGAAAATTCCATAAAGGCGTGCAAAACTATCCGCAAAGAATTGGCCGATTATTCCGAAGAATTGGCGCAGAAAAAGGAAATAATAGTCATAAATAAAATAGACATTACCGAAGTGCGGGAAAGTTTTGAAAAAATTAGACAGCGATTTGCTCAGGAGGGGATAGAGGTTTTAGGAATTTCTGCTGTAACAGGCGAAGGGGTGAGCGTCGGAAACGACGGTTTAGGGAGCGTTGAAGGCGCTTCTAACCTAAGGGAAGTTTTAATGCGTGTTTTGCCGACTTTGCCCAGTCAAAAAGTTTTTGATACTGAGCCTGTAGTGAAGACTTATAATTTGAGAAACTTGCCGAATAGGCGAATGGTTTTTGGTGGCGGTTCTGTGGTCAAAGGTGATTTTAAGTAATACTCAGTTTGTCTTGTTCTGGTGGCACAATGAAATGTTCGCTAAATCCCCGCTCACATTTGCGTTGAGTCACCAAAGTTTTCATTAGAAAACTTTGGTGGACCGTGGGGGATTTGAACCCCCGACCCCTACGCTGCCAGCGTAGTGCTCTAGCCAACTGAGCTAACGGCCCCCGCACCCGCACAAGTTTACGCATTATACCATTTACAAAATACCTGCTTGCGCTAAAGTTTTTGTTTGCCCGGTCAAAACACAGTACCAAAATTAAATGTTACTTTAATCTTGGTACTTAGTCAGTTTTTAGCTTATTTGGTGATTGCTTCGGGCTCGGTGTTTGTCTTTGTGGTGCCTTCAGTATTCTCAGTTTTTGCGCCTTCTACGGCCTCTGTTGTCGGGTTCACAGACTCTTTAGCCTCTCCCTCTACGGACAGAGGTTCTTGTTCAGTAATCCCGCTCTCTTCTACCTTGCCTTTATTACTTAACTCTTCCACCGTGGGCTTTTGCTCCTCTGCACTTAGCAAAGCTAATTTAGCATTCACTTCTTCTATCTCTTTTTCCACTAGTGCGAAATCTTCCGAATTTTGGGGAATTAGGCTTAAGGTTAATTCCAAGGCTCTTTTAGCGCCGGCATAATCTTCCGCTTTTACTGCCGCCTGCGCAAAGTTGTAGTAGGCGTTAGCGTAGTCGGGTTTTAAATTTATCGCCTGTCTAAAATAGTAGGCGGCCGATAAATAGTCTTCTTTAGCGTAGTAAATTCCTCCAATGTCCAGCCTTAACCTTGGGTTATTCGGATCAAGTTGGGTAGCCGAGTCTAGGGCGCGCAAAGCCCAGTCATCCGCATCCGTTGCCGCCCCTCTTATCGCCTTATATATTCCCGCCTGTACTTCCCAGTTAGCGGGATTTAAAGGATTTAGAGTCTCCGTAGAAATTTTCGACGCCCTTATTGCCGTGGCAACAAGACTTTGAATTGTTTCTTGTTCCTGTTGAGTTAGGTTTTCCTTGCCGGAAAGGTTGATAGCAATTGCCAGGTTAGTCTGCGCATAGGTGTTGTAGTAGTTGCTCCTGCGGGGATTATACTTAATTGCCTTTGATTGGTAATCGTAGCTTTGGCCGGCGTTTTCGTTTATAACAGCAATTGCTTTTTGCATGTAGTATTCGGATGGATACATTTTATATAGTGTGAAAAACCCAAGTCCGGCAAGTAGGAATAGAGGAAGGGCCGCCATGGCAGTAATAAATCCGCTGTTTTCATCTGTTGCATTGCCATTAATCAATGAGGTGGTGCTTAAGGCTCCGTTAGTTTTTAGTGTTAGGTATTTGTTTTCTTCCAGATTTATACCCGCTCCCAAAAGCCCCAATATAAGTGTCATTGTGAAGCCTAGTAAGACTGTCCCGTGTGTAACAAAAAGAATAATCGTCATTATTAAAGTTAGCACTGCCAGAGCCTTTATCAAATCTTCTTTTTCCGGTCTAAGTGCACTCGCAGTAACTTTGAGGATTTTCAACGTAAAATATGCTCCGGCAAGGATGCCTAGTATGCCTAATGAGCCTATTGTTAACAAGGCCTCGCTGAAGGGTTTATCAAATCTAAAATCCCATAAATCAGTTTGGTTCATGGAGACCGATCTATATCTTGGGTAGTTCAGGTAAAAAGTCGACGGTCCCGTTCCCACGATAGGGAAGTCTCTCATTGTAGAAACAGATATGTTCCAGGATTCTGTAAACGGCAATACCACTTCCTGTGGGTAGGTGTGTCTTAGAACCAATAGTCTGGTAGGGGGCATGGTGATCAGACCCAGGATTGTTGCTAAGATAATGCCTAGGGCTATTAAAGGAAGTCTTTGTGCTTTTATTTCAGCGGGTTTGATTACTAAGGCAAGTGCTATCGCCGTGATTGCAGCAAGAATCCAGACCAGGGGTCTATTATATATAGTGATGTAGAAGAGATTCAGAGCGAATAAGGCAATTGCGAAGACCTTTATCACCATGTTTTGGTTTTTAATTAGCTCGTATACAGCAAAGAATATTGTTAATACAGCTAGAACTCCCAGAGTTAGCAAAGATCCGGTCGGATTAAAATTCTTATCTGTTCCGTTAATAAACAGTATTCCGTAGTAACTAAGTATTCCTATTAAGGTCGCCACTGTCGCGCCGGAAAAGAATGAGTAAATAATTGACTTAATATCAGCCCTTTCTTTTATGTTGGAAGTAAGTACAAGGTAAAAAGCTCCCAAGGTTAAAAAGGAAATAAGGCTTGGATACCATTTTCCTGATTCTCCAAAAATACTGGAAGTCTTATCTATAGAGAATATTGACGACAATATTATTACACCCGTTAATAGCAGACCCGGAGTTACAAGACGAGTTTTGGCTATTTTTATTTCTTTTTCGGAAATAACTTGAAGTGCCCAAAGAACCAAAGAAGCGCTTGTCAAAGCTATCATTAGGACAAGCTTGTTGAACTCAAAAGCTTCCGAGGTTATAGGAAGGAAGAATACGGGCATTAAAAACGCCAGAGCTACTAATATGTACTTGATCGGTTTTTGGAATTTTGTTTTCATGAAAACATTGTACGCAGGTTTTTTTTGAATAGTCAAGTAAGTTCGAAAAGGAAGTTTTAGGATTTTCTCATTATGGGAATTCTGGTGTTTTCAGCTGTTGTGAAGGGATTATGTCTTTTGCGGTTAACCCTACTTTGATAATCCCGATTTCGTTGAGGACAAGAATACCCGTTACTAATAAGATCGCCACGATTATCAATTTTTTCCTAAATTTTTCGCTTTTTAGGAGGTTTTTAATAGGGGCGATTTTTTGCTCTTTTTCAATCTCGTTTAAAATCTTCTCGTGGGAAAGTCCCGTTTCTCCAAGCTCCTGGATAAGTTTGAGTCTGTTTATTACCCATTCAGGATAGTGCCCCTGAACATTTTTGCCCTTTCTCTCCATTCGGGGGATAAGACCCATTTTTGTGTAATATCTTAAACGGTTATATGGCTGTCCTTTTCCAAAACTTACACCTATTTTTTGAGCTCTTTTTATTATTTCATCTACGCTTAGGTATTTTTCGTCTTTCATAACTTTGATTATACATTAAATAAGGAACATTAAAAGAAATATTCTACTTTAAGTAGAATATTAGTTATTGCAATATCGGTTGTATACAAATACTATGATTTAATGATCAGACTTGATATTAACTCAAAGGATTATCCGGTTTTATTGAAGGAGTTGAAAAATCCTCCAAAGGAGCTATTTATCAAGGGGGATTTTGATCCCGCAATATTTAATAATTGCGTTTCTGTGGTAGGGAGTCGAAAAATGAGTCCTTACGGCAGGCGGGCTGCAGAAAAATATGTTACCGATCTAGCCTGTGGGGGATTAACTGTGGTTTCCGGTTTTATGTATGGGATAGATGCTGAGGCCCATAGAGCGACCCTGTCCGTTGGAGGCAAGACCGTCGCGGTTATGCCTTGCGGAATTGATTTAATTTGTCCT
>CAZNJL010000034.1:0-7205 GCA_964573325.1 uncultured Candidatus Saccharibacteria bacterium
AAAGAAAAAAATGATAAACAAAAGGACTATTCCAAAGGATCTTCTGTCAAGATTAAAAGAAGCTTTAGTAAAAAAGTATAAAGGTTTGGCGACCCAAAAGAAGTTGTTGGATGAGGAGGATCCTTATTTACAGCCAAATCGAGCGGAGGGAAATGCCGACGATATGGATGAAGCTCACTTGGAGGATAACCAGAAAAATATTATAGATGCGCAAAAATCGATTATTAGGGAGGTTTCCGGGAGTATCAAAAAGGCTTTAAGGAGAATGCAGAAAGGGGATTACGGGGTCTGTGAAAAATGTGGTTCTGCTATTGATTCGGCTCGTTTAAAGGCCTATCCGGAGGCGTCTACTTGCAGTGATTGCGCCCGCAAGCAGGAAATGTCTAGCTAAAGGATGTTTTATAACTGCTCTTACCTCTTTTCTTCCCTTGTGAGCTTGGAAATTTATACTGCTGTTATTGTTTTGTGTTTTATATTGTTTGCGGTTTTGTTTTACAAGGCGAAGATATATAAAGTTGGGAGTTTTGGTCGTACTATAGCCGTTCTTGGTGTTTTGGCTATTGCTCTGGGCGGATTTTACAACTTGGTTAATCGGTACACGAACGGTTGTGTAAAAGATCCTTTATCGTTTTTTGGGCTTTTTTCCTTTAATTATGCCGATGTTTTAATAAATGTGGGCATGCTGTCTTTGCTTTTTCTTTATATGAGAGCTAAAATCCACTAGTATGCCAAACGATTTATTTAACAAGATAAAAATAATACAAGAGGATCCTTTTATATTGGTTTTAGATAAACCTTCCGGCTTAATTGTAAACCGTTCGCAAACCGCAAAAACGGAAACCCTACAGGATTGGTTAGACGACTATCTTGGTATACCAAACGGGGGTATATCTGATGAGGTGTATTTGCAAAGGTCGGGTATGGTACACAGACTGGATCGCGATACTTCAGGAGTTTTGGTTGTCGCTAAAGACGTGGAAACCCTACAGGATTTGATGGCTCAATTTAAAGAAAGGCAGGTCTCCAAGAAGTATCTGGCCCTGGTTCACGGAGAATTAAAAGATCAAAAAATAGATATACAAGCACCTATAGCGCGAAATCCCAGAAATAGGCTTAAAAATGCGGTTGTAGCAGACGGCAAGTTTGCCCGTACGGTAGTGGAGAGAATTTCAGTCAAGGATGGGTTCTCGTTAGTTTTCGCTAAGCCCCAAACCGGAAGAACGCACCAAATTCGTGTTCATTTATCTGCCACAAATCATCCTATTGTTGGCGATCCTTTGTATAGTCCCAAAGCCTTATATAAGAAAACATTTCCAAAATTTGGCAGACTAATGTTGCACGCTCAGGCTTTAGAATTTAAACACCCAAAGTACGGTGAAAAAGTTCATTTTGAGGCAAAAGTTCCCTCCGAATTTGCTTTATTTCTTTCATAGATATTAAAAACTCATTAGTATTCTGTTACAATAATCTTAATGTCCCATCGTTCTGCCCGAAAACGAAGAAAACACAGTAAAAACGGATTCAAAAAATACTTTCTCATCGCCTTTTTGTTTGGCTTCTTCGGTTTGTTTTTAGGTTTTTACTCTTTTTATAAGCAATTCAGCCAGTCTTATATATCTGCAGATTCCGTTGGGGCAGAGGACTTTAAAGACCAAGACTTTTACGCAATAGTCCTTGTGGGAGCATCGGAGACTTTTGGCAAGGAACCTTTCCTGATAGAAAAGGTTAAACTGCTTTTGGTCAGTAAGAGTTCAACCAGCTTTTTGGTTTATGATATACCCACAAATACAATTATAGACATGCCGGGCAAATACGGAGAAGAGGAGTTGCGCTCCACTTTCATTTTAGGTTCTTTGTCATCAGTGGACTCCGCAAATTCGTGCGCCGATGAGTGTTTTAACGAGGGTTTAGCCTATATAAAACTGGCAGTACAAAAACTGGCGGGGGTACGAATTGACAGAGTGGCTGTAGTAGAGCCTGAATTATACGATTTTATAGAAAAACTGTTTGTAAACGCAGAAGCTATAAGAATCCTGGATGTAGCTAAAGTTAAATGCTTGCGCGATTCCATGAAAACTGATTTTAGGTTTTCAGATTTTCTACATTTTTACACCGTGGTTAGGGGATTCTCTCCGACCGACATAAAACACAAATCATTTACCCGAACCGATGAAATAGACTCCTCTATAAAGCAAATATCATATAATTCGCATATTGCAAAAGAAAAAAGCAGCATCGCCATATTAAATGGGGTTCGTATGCCGGGGGTGGCCAGTCAGGCGGCGCGCGTGGTGCAAAATCTGGGAGGATTCGTAGTTTCTGTAGACAACTCTAGGGATCCTTCAGAAGCAACTTACTTAATTGCTTCAGATCCAAACAGTCAAACTGTTAAATATATAGCCGGCTATTGGGGTTTGCGCGAAGTATATTCCAAAAGTGATCTGGATTTAGACGAACCTGTGCTAGATCGGGCAGATATTGTTTTAATCCTAGGTCTTGACAATGTGTCCAAATACTGAATAATGGTTAGTGTGTAGCTTCTTCGGAGGCTGCGTGGGTGAGCTGCTTTCGGAGTAACTCGCTTAAAATGAAAACCCATCTCCATCTATTAAAATATTGAACATGCCTATCTACGCCGTTTTTGGACCGCTTTTTCTCGGTCTTGGTGTAATTGCTGTATTTATTGCTAAAAGCCTCAAAAAAGGTTTGGTTAGCGGTTCCATTTCCTCCGATACGCTAGAAGTACTGGAAATTAAAGTTCCCAGGATTGATGACGATACCTTAAGGAACGTTCAAGCGTCTCCTCTTTGCGCTGAAAATATGTTTTCTACGCTACACGGTCTTTTGACGGAGGAAGATATTGATCAAGAGCACTTTTCATTTGAAGTAGTGGCAATGGGGGAGGGGGGTATAAAATTTTATGCCGGCGTACCTAGAAAAATCTCCGGTTATGTAGAAAGCCAAATATATGCGCAGTACCCCTCCGCTTTAATAGACAGAGTAGCAGATTATACTCCCGTTTTTAATGAAGCAGAACATTACGAAATTGTTAACCTAGAACTTGCCAAGCCGGAATTTTTCCCCCTTAAATCGTTTATGGATTTGGAAGTTGACCCATTATCAGGCATAACCTCTGTACTTTCCAATGTTGCCGAATCCGACCTCATGGGAATTCAGCTTGTTATGAAGCCCGCTCCTGATATATGGCAGGCCGAAGGTTATAAGTATACCGACTCTGTTAGAGCGGGCGTATCTTATGGAAGAACCAGTGGCGCCGCAGAAGTTAAGAAAATCTCCTCATCTTTACTTACCGAAGTAAAAAATATACTAGTAGAAGTTCTAACGGGATTTTTCCGATCTTCCGAAGAGGCCAAGCTTCCTTATAAAAGCCCTACGCCCGTTCCGGTAAAGCTTTCTCCCACACAAGATTTAGAGCTTAAGTCTGTAGAAAATAAACTCTCTAAACTAGGCTATTTTGTTCAATTAAGGATATTTTCCTCTTCCGGTAACCCGCAGACCGCTATTGACAACATGAGATCGGTAGTTGCTACCATGAAACAGTTTTACTCAGCAACCACAAACAGTTTTGTTTCCAAACACCCCGCCTCCAAAAGTCAGGAACTGGATCATTTTATTGGTCGTTACTTTGACGCCAGAAAGGCCTATGTTTTAAATGTTGAGGAGTTGGCCGCCGTGTATCATCTGCCTTCGGCCACTATTTCCACACCTAACATGTCCTCGTGGATTTATTCCAAAAAATCCGAACCTCCTTCATCGTTGCCCACTAAAGATTGTACGTATATCGGTGACACTATTTACCGTAACAAAAGAATCCGCTTTGGCATTAAAGACGGAGAAGATCGTTTAAGGCACATGTACTTGATAGGGAAGTCAGGTACAGGAAAATCCACGCTACTAGAAAGTATGGCCAGTCAAGATATTGCCAAGGGATTTGGAGTTGGTCTGCTGGATCCGCATGGAGAGACAATTGACAAGATTTTGGACCGCATTCCTGACGACAGGATCGACGATGTAGTCGTTGTGGACCCTTCCGACTCGAGTTGCCCCGTTGGAATTAACCTTTTGGAGCTTGATGATCCTGACCAAAAGAATCTTATGACCTCGGCATTGGTAGCCGCTATTAAGCATCACTTTGACTATTCTTGGGGTCCCAGGCTAGAATATTTACTTAATTACGCGATTCTGACTCTGCTGGAGGCGCCGGGTAGCACGATGCTAGGCATAACTCGATTGTTGGAGGATCAAAATTATCTGAATTATGTTTTGCACTTCGTCAAAGACCCTGTAATTTTGAAATTTTGGAACACCGAGTATAAAGCGATGAAGGGTAATAATAAGTTGGTGACCGAGGCCATAGCTCCTATCCAGAACAAGGTCAACAGATTTTTGGCTTCTACGACGATCAGAAACATTTTAGGTCAGCAAAAATCAACCATAGACATTTGGGACATTATGAACTCCGGAAAGGTTCTGTTAATGAACCTGTCCAAAGGAAAAATAGGGGAGGATAACGCCAATTTGTTGGGAGCTTTGCTTGTTTCAAGGATTCAATTCATGGCCTTGCAAAGGGCTAAAATCCCTCCGGATGACCGTCGTCCGTTTTATCTGTATGTTGATGAGTTTCAGAACTTTGCGACCGGAAGTTTTGAGTCAATTTTGTCTGAATCAAGAAAATATAAATTGGGCTTGTACTTGACGCATCAGTATACAGCGCAATTGCCGGAGGAATTATTGGAGGCGGTTTTGGGCAATGTCGGCACGATAGCATCTTTCTCCCTCGGAGCACCGGATGCACTTTCTATGGCAAACGAGTTTGCGCCTTTCTTTGATCGAAACGACTTAATCTCGTTAGAAAGGTTCCATGCCTACATAAAGCTTATGATTGATGGGATGACTTCTATGCCGTTTTCCGCGAAAATCTTGTTACCGTGGGAGAAGGAGACCGAAATAGTTCCTTTGTCAGGTAATAAGGCTAAGGTTTTGGAAAGAAGCCGCGAGAAGTATGGTATTCCCGTTGAGAAGGTGACCGCGGAAATAAATGCGTGGGCCGAAACGCAGTACGATAAAGGAAAGGCGATTGCCATGACAGCAACCGCTGTTTCAAAAGAAGACCCCGGCAGAGTGGTTTCTGAGCCAAATGGTGAAGCAGGGTTTAGTGGAACGGGGGAGATAGTTTTACAAGATGTAGGCGATCTGATTGAAGGAGAGGTTTGTGAGGGTACTGTTGTTGATATAGCGGGGTTCGGAGCATTTGTAGAGATTCGTCCCGGCGTGAAAGGACTGGTGCACATTAGTGAGATGTCCGAAGAATTTGTGAAAAAGACGGAAGACGTTGTTTCTAAAGGAGATACGGTTATGGTTAAGGTTCTTTCCGTTGGAGCTGACGGTAAAATAAAATTATCCATGAAGGGTATAGATCAGAAAGTTGTGTCGGAGGGCAGGTAGAAAAGCTTGTTTGTTTCTGCTACCATAGGCTTGTGAGTGGTCATAATAAATGGTCAAAAATAAAACACCAAAAAGCTATCGTAGACTCTAGAAAAAGTACCGCGTTTTCCAAGCTAACCAGAAAAATTACTATAGCAGCGCGCGACGGTGGGGGAGACCCCGCCATGAATGCCGCGCTGGCGTTGTTAGTAGAGAAGGCCAAAGAGACGAATATGCCTAAGGATACGGTTCTGAAAGCCATTAAGAAGGGAACCGGAGAGCTAGGCGAGACCACTTCTTATGAGACATTGACTTATGAGGGATATGGTCCCTTTGGAGTGGCGATTTTGATTATGACCGCAACGGACAATAAGAACAGAACCGTATCAGAAATTAGAACCATTTTAGAGAGGGGAGGCGGTTCTTTAGGTACTACCGGCTCAGCTTCATATATTTTTGATAAGCAATTGAACCCTACTTTTGAGATTTCCTTAACCGAAGATGATTATAAAAAGGTAAGGGAATTGTTAAGCGAGTTGGAGGAGCAGGCCGATGTTTTAGATGTTTATGCAAATTATTCAAAAGCTTAAAGATAAAAAGTTCAGGTATATTTTGTACTCAATTGTGATGTTTTCCCTTTTCCTGTGGGAAGAAGTATTGCTAGGGATGGGAAACGGCGCCAGAGCTAACTGGTTAATATTGTTTTTAGTCGCTGTTTTGGGGGCATATATTACTCAATACCCTGCAATAGGTGGTTACAAAGGGCTAGCGGTGTCCATGCTTCCATTGAGTCTGGCTTTAGGAGCGTATTTCACTTTCTATTACTTTCCGAATTTCACTTTGGCATTTAAGATAATGGGTTTATTAGGAATGGCCGTTTTGCTTTACTTGATAAGCCTTGTTAATAACATTTTTTTGGTCGTTGAGGATAGAGAAGAAGTAATTCCTTTATACAGAGTAGCCTCAACATGGGCGATTATTCTTTTAGTTATTGTGTCCATTCCTATATTTGTGGGGATTTACAAATCCGACACAACTCCGGTATTTCAATCGTTGGTTGGCGGACTGCTTTCGTTTGTTTATATTCTGTATTTTTTTTGGACTCTGAGCTTTGATACAAAGGTACGTAAGATTAAGTTTCTTGATATTTTAGTGAACGCATTGTTGGTGTTTTTTCTTGTATTCTCCACACACTTAGCTGTTTCTTTCTTTCCGACCGAGGCTTTTTTGCGCGCATTATTTTCCGCGTCGGTGTTGTTGTTTGGCTTGAACTACATTGACGGATACATGAAAAACAGAATTTATTTAGGGCTGCTGTACACATACGGAATTATTTTCGTAATTTTTCTTTTGCTTATTCTGGTCTTCAGACCCTGATTTTTCTTGTTGTGATGGCGGGGAAGAGAGCGGGGCAGGTTTTAGACTTATAGTAAAATCAATATTATCAGCCCATAGTGTTAGGTGCTTAAACTTAAGGCATTTGTCATAATAGGGTAGGGGAGGATTGTCATAGTTTCTGTTACGTAGGTTTGTCATAGTTTTTATGAGTGTTTATTTCTTGCGCTTCGCTGTGGATAAGTATTTGGAATCATTTTGCTAGTTGCTTAATGATAAAAAATAATTTATTTTTAGCGGAAACTTTTTGGTCCTATTTACGATGAATTAATAAGAAATATAAGGTTGTCCGGGCTGCACGTTTCCCCGCAGTTTAAATGTCTCCTTTTTCTGCGGGCATCATCTTTTCCCGGTTCCTGGTGATC
>CAZNJL010000035.1:0-7203 GCA_964573325.1 uncultured Candidatus Saccharibacteria bacterium
GGATTTAGCCCCAACATAATCGCCGGTATATTGTCGGTAACTAGGTTCATAAATAGAATTTGGATTGAAAGTAATAACGGAGTCTCCCACCCTAAAACCGGCGCCAAAATAACCCCAAACAAAAGTACAACTAACTCAGAGATGTTTACTGCCAGTTGATACGAGACAAATTTCCTTATGTTGTTGTAAATTGCGCGCCCTTCTGCAATCGCAGAAATAATACTTGCGAAGTTATCGTCTTTTAGGGTTAAGTCCGCAGCCGCGCGCGAGACATCCGTTCCCACTTTACCCATTGCTATTCCGATATGCGCTTCGCTAAGAGCGGGGGCGTCGTTAACTCCATCTCCCGTCATCGCAACCGTTTCTCCTTGTGCTTTAAGCACCCTTACTATGCGCAGTTTGTGTTCGGGTGTAACACGGGCAAATACAACAGCTTCTTTAACTGCTACCGAAAGTTCTTCGTCGCTAAGATTGTCTATTTCCTTTCCTTCTAGCACTGCCCCCTCTAATCCCACTTGCTTGGCAATCGCCATAGCGGTTTCTTTATTATCTCCCGTAATCATTTTAACTTTTATACCTGCCTGTTTTGCGGTATTTATAGCGTCCCCAATTTCCTCTCTGGGGGAGTCTTCCATCCCAACCAGACCTAAAAACACAAAATTTTCTTCTTCATAATTTCTGTTCGGGCGGGAAACTGTTTTGTAAGCTACTGCCAGCGTTCTATAGGAGTGACCAGCCATCTCTTTTAACATTTCCTCCAGCTTTTTCCTGTCATTTTCACCAAAATCAACCCTCTCTCCGCCTTTTAATATCTTATTACACTTTGGGATTAAAATTTCCGGAGCTCCCTTAACATAAATTACATTCTCGCCCGAATCGTGTGTATGCAAAACCGACATCATTTTTCTTTCTGAATTGAAGGGGTATTCTTCTACAATTTCTGTCTCAAAATCTTCCTTAAATAAACCGGCTTTTGCTCCTAAAATTAACAAAGCAATTTCTGTGGGGGTTCCAAGGCCCCTGTATTCGTTATCATCTCCCGTTCGCTCTATTTGGGCATCGTTACAAAGGAGGACTGATTCAATCAGAGTTTTAAGTCCCGGATCATTTACAAGATCAACCTTTTTTCCGTTTTTGGTGATATCGCCGTGAGCCACATACCCTGCCCCGCCAACCTCGTATAACCCGTCTCCGGTGAAAACAAATTTTACAGCCATTTCTCCTCTGGTAATGGTACCGGTTTTATCGGTACAAATTACGGTGGTTTCACCCAGGGTTTCTATAATAGACATTCGGTTTACTACTACATTTTTATCAGCCATTTTTTTGGAACCTATTGCTAACGTGGAAATTAGTACAACAGGAAATCCTTCGGGGAAGGCCGATACCGATATGGCTATCATCAAGATCAAAGCATCCACAAGTAGGGTTCGTGTAATCGTTTCGGCATTAATTAACATTAGCCCCACCGTTGCAGCCGAAAAGACTAAACTAACGATTACCATTACTTTGGCTATATCGTTTACTTTCTTTTGCAGTGGTAATTCTTTTTCAGCAGTAGAAATAAGATGCGCAATTTGTCCAAATTTGGTATTCATTCCGGTATGGGCTATTTTGGCAAGACATTTTCCATTGATTATAAATGTGCCCATATAGATTTGATTTCCTTCTTGAGCAGAAGCTTCCCCAACCACTTCTTTTTTGGCTACTTCCCCAGATTCGCCTGTTAGTGCGGCTTCGTTTACGCGCAAATCCCGGCTTTCAATAATTTCCGCATCGGCGGGGATTTTTTCACCATTTCCAAGCACAAGAATATCTCCCGGCACCAATTCTTTGGACGAAACTTCTACCTTATGTTCATCTCTTAGAACTATAGAGATTGGGACAAGCATATTTTTTAAGCTATCTACCGCTTTTTCCGCTTTATATTCCTGCATAAATCCAACAGTTATTACGCAAAAGATTACAACCAAAATGGCGTATGCAGTAACAGTTTTTCCTACCGCAAACGATGTTATGGCTGCCACGAATAGCATATAAACCATAAAGTTACTTTTTACCTGACGGATAAGTATTTGAAGAGGGGTTACTTTGTTTGTTTCTTGGATTTCATTTGGACCGTATTCCTCAAGGAGTTTTTTTGCTTCCTTGGTTGTAAGTCCTTTATATTTTTTGGGCATTAAATCTATTGTAGCAAATGCAGACGTATCGTCCATATCGGCGTCGGTTTGTGCGCATACCCCATTTGACCTCTCTCGGTTAGTATGATAATTTAACCGTTGTTAGAGAGTTGAATAGGTACAAGTTGAGAGGTGGGGTTTCCCACTTTCTTTGTATTAGCAATAGTATTAGAATGAGCAATATGGCAATAACAGAATTTAATGCGGCAGTAAACCAAATAGCGGCGGAAAGAGGTATCTCTATAGAGAGTGTTCTTGAATCTATAGAATTGGCTCTAATTTCAGCCTACAAAAAGGATTTCGGAGAAGGTTTGTCTGCTGAGGTTGAAATAGAAGCAGATCTTGATCCTCTTTCAGGTGAGGTAAAGATACTTTCCGACGGAAAAGATGTAACTCCCGCGGGATTTGGAAGAATTGCAGCTCAAACAGCCCGCCAAGTTATTTTGCAGAAAATTCGTGAAACAGAAAAAGATGTAATTTTAGCCGAATATGCCGACAAAATAGGTACAATAGTAGGCGGTACAGTTCTTAGAATGGACAACGATGTTATAGTTTTAGACTTAGGAAAAGCGCATGGAGTTTTACTTCCATCTGAACAGGTTCCCTCGGAAAAATATCAAACCAATCAACGACTTAAAGTTTTGGTTAAAAACGCCAAAGACAGTGGAAAGGGTCCTGAAGTCATTGTTAGTAGGGCTGATCCCGAGTTTATAGCTAAACTTTTTGAACAGGAAGTTCCGGAAATAGCTAGCGGTGTCGTCAAGATCGAGGTTATTGCTCGTGAAGCGGGGTCCAGAACAAAAATGGCGGTTTCTTCAAGCGATGAGAGAGTTGATCCGGTCGGAAGTTGCGTCGGCCAAAAGGGGGTTCGCGTACAGTCCGTTATTGCCGAAATTTATGGTGAAAAAGTTGATATAGTTCCATTCTCCCAGAATGAGGAAAAATTTATCGCGGCTGCCTTGTCTCCGGCTAAAGTTACTGAAGTTTCTTTGAACCGCGAGGCTCACACCGCTTTGGTTTCTGTTCCGGAAGACCAACAGAGTTTGGCTATAGGGAGGGAAGGGCAGAACGCGCGCTTAGCCAATCGTTTGACCAAGTGGAGAATTGATATTAAAGGTCTGGAAGGCGTGTTTGGCGAAGACGGTGCCTTTGTGGAAAGCGCTCAAAAGGAGGACGCCCCGACAGGAAGCATTTGGGATGATGTGATGAAGAAGGTTCTTGAGGAAGAAGGAGCAAGGGTTAACGAAACTCCCGAAGAGAATAAAGACGAAAATGCATAAAAACGAAGCATTTTATAGATTGAAAACAATATGGCAACAAATAAAAGCAACCAAAATTTGGAATATGTCCGCCCACCCGTCGTTACAGTTATGGGTCATGTTGACCATGGAAAAACCAGCTTACTTGACGCTATAAGACATACTAATGTTCAAGACAAGGAATATGGAGGGATTACCCAGCACATCGGAGCCTACGAGGTAGAACACAATTCGCAAAAGATTACATTTATAGATACTCCGGGACATAGCGCTTTTACTCAGATGCGCGCTCGCGGGGGGAGAGCTGCTGATATAGTAGTTTTAGTAGTGGCAGCAGACCAAGGAGTACAACCACAAACAAAAGAAGCAATTTTTCATGCAAGGGCAGCCAAAGCTCCCATAATTGTGGCTATAAACAAAATAGATCTTTCCGGTGCCGATGTTCAGAAGGTAAAGCAGCAGCTGGCGCAAGAAAATGTTTTAGTTGAGGATTGGGGCGGTGATGTGGTCTGTGTTGAGGTATCTGCGAAGTCCTTAACTAACCTAGAAGGTCTTTTGGACGCAATTCTAGCCGTGACAGATTTAATGGAACTAAAAGCTAATCCATTGGACGAACTGGAGGCAATGATTATAGAAGCTAAAAAAGATCCCAAACAGGGTGCGGTAGTCAATTGTATAGTCCGCAACGGTACATTAGCAGTTGGCGAAGATATAGAGGCGAGCGGTTTAGTTGCTCGCGTAAAAAGACTGACAGATGGCTTCGGTAAGTCTGTTTCTGAGGCGATAGCTTCCACTCCTGTTAGCATTTTAGGCTTTACCGAAGTACCCAACACCGGTGACCTAATTGTTCACAAAGGCAGTGAGTTGGCGGAATTATCTGTTAGTGAGGATACCGTAGAAATTGTAGGCACGGATTCCAAAAATTTAGTCTCCATTTTGATAAAAGCTGATACAAAAGGTACTTTAGAAGCAGTCAAAGGAAGTTTGGCCAACTTAGTTACTTCCTCCGTGGGGAACACTTTTTCTTTAAAATTTATTCATACCTCAACAGGAGCGATTACCGATTCAGACATTTTATTGGCGCAAAGCGTGGACGGAATTGTTGTCGGATTTAATGTTAATGTGATCAAATCCGCGGAAAATTTGGCCCAAAGTCTAAAAGTCCCTGTGAAGTCTTATAACACAATATACGATTTAATAGATGACGCCAAAGATCTTTTGGAGTGGACAGCCGAAAAAGAGGAAGATAAGATAAAAGGGCGGGCATCTATTCAAAAATTATTTAAGCTAAAATCCGGTGATATTGTCGCGGGATGCGAGATTTTGGCCGGTCGTCTTGTTGAGGGGGGTTCGGTTGCGATTTACGATAAGGACCCCGCAGATTTAACCAGTGATGACATTCCCCTATACCGTGGAAAAATCCGTAATCTAAAAATTGGCACCGAAGAAGTATCCTCCGTTGGTAAGGGCAAAGAGTGCGGAGTTATGCTAAAACCACAATTTGAGGAGATAACCTCTAAGATGTTTATTGAGTCTGTTTGACAAAATACCCTATAATTGGTACAATCATCCATTGGCTACAAAGGAGTATTGCTTTTGTAGACACAAATCCCTGCCTCAAAAGATAAAACTAACATGAACGATCAAATATACGAAACCCAAAGAATAAAAGAGTTATTAAATAGCGCTAAGAATATAGCTATTATGCCCTCACAGGTGGCCGGAGTTGATGCATTTTGTGCAGGCGCGGGTCTTTATTATAGCCTTTTACAAATGGATAAACAGGCCTCATTGGTTTATCTTGGCACTGTTCCGGAGGAATGCGGACATATTGTAAACTCAGATCAGCTGACTGATGATATATTTTCCCGCAAGTTGGTCATATCCATAGACTATTCTGATACTCCCGCAAGTAAGTTGGCCTACTCAAATGAAAACAATATTCTACAATTAGTTTTATCACCTGTTTCCAAGGATTTTGACAGCTCCAAAGTGAAAACCAAAATTCAGGGATACAACTTTGATTTGGTTTTAATGGTGGGCGTGCAATCCCCCGAAGATTTAGGTCAGGTACATAGAGAGTTAAGAGATGATTTAAACATGTCTAAAGTTGTTAACATTGACAATACTAACTTAAACACCCGCCACGGTTACATAAACTTGATTGACACGACAGCTTCTAATTTAAGTAACATTGTCTTTAAACTGCTGTCCAAAATGGAGATAGTGCCCGACACTAAAGCAGCTAAAGCTTTATTAATTGGTATGACCTATAGAGACCCATTAAGTTGATTGGTTTAAATTCTTCTGCTAGAATGATTTCCGCATATGGTACTTCAAAAAGATCTTAAGCAAAAAATAATAGGAGATTACAGATTGCATAGCGGCGATACCGGCTCTCCCGAAGTGCAGGTCGCCATTTTGACAAGGAGAATAAGCGAACTTTCCCATCATTTGAACAATCACAAAAAGGATAACCACTCCAGAAGGGGTTTGTTGCAGATGGTGGGCAAACGCAGGCGTTTGCTTTCTTATTTGAAAGGCAAGAATGTTGCCCGTTACGGCGAAATAACCAAAAAGCTGGATTTGCGAGCTAAGTAAATTATTAAATTTTAGTATTTAGATTAGGAGTACAGAAAAGGATTTGGATTAAGGTTAAAATATTGGATATTATTCACAGTTGGTATAGTGTCCCGAGTATTTTCTCCTTAATCTCCTCCGAAATACCCCTTAACGAAAAGGTATATAAAAAATGAATAAGTATGTGAAAAAAGAGATAGAGTTTGGAGGCAGAAAACTGTCTCTAGAGACCGGTGAGTTAGCCGGGCAGTCAAATATGGCTGTAAAGGTTTCGTATGCTGATACGGTGGTTTTGACTACGGTTGTTTCAGCAGGACTAAATCCTGATTTGGATTACTTTCCTCTATCCGTAAATTATGAAGAGAAACTGTACGCGAGTGGCTCCATAAAATCTTCTCGTTTTGTCAAAAGAGATGGCCGCCCAACCGATGAGGCTACTGTAACCAGAAGACTTGTGGATCATGCCATAAGGCCTCTTTTCCCTACTGACTATCTGGATGAAGTTCAGGTAATAAATATGGTTTTGTCTCTGGATCCTGTTGCCGACCCCAAACTATTAAGCTTAATAGGGGCATCTGCGGCACTAACGGCCTCAGATATTCCCTGGGAAGGACCAATGGTTTCAGCAGTTGTTGGGTATGTCGCTGACGACTACATTTTAAATCCCTCTATTGAGGAACTAGAGAAATCCAAATTAAACTTAACCATTTCCTTTATTGGTCAAGATCTAAAATATTTGGCAATGGAAGCGTCTGCGGATATGTTGCCGGAAGAGGTTGTTTTGGGAGCGGTAGAGTTTGCTAGAAATCGCATGGAGCCTCTTCTTGCGCTAATAAATGAATTTGTCGCGGAAATCAATCCTAGCAGAGAAAAGTATGAGTATCTGTCAATGGCCCTTCCAAAGGAGTTAATTGCCGATGTTAAGACCGTAATTGAAAGCGATGTTCGCGAATTGATTTATGGCGGCCTTAAGGGGAAAAATGAGTTTTCCAAGGTCCGTAATGGTTTGCTGGATCAAGTGTATGAAAAATTTGAAGGTAAGTACAAAAAGACCGATATGGCAAAATCTTTTGAGGAGATAGAAAAAGACATCTTGCAGTCGGAAATAATTACAAACGAGAAACGCCCCGATGGAAGAGCTTTGAACGAAGTTCGCGAAATCAAAGCCAGTGTGGGAGTTTTGC
>CAZNJL010000036.1:0-7131 GCA_964573325.1 uncultured Candidatus Saccharibacteria bacterium
CCGCAAAAAACATCCTACCTGCGGAACCTTGAATGCTCTTTTTCACTTTAACCTTTACAGTGCTACCCAGCATATCTTTGCCTTTGTTGACAACAACCATTGTTCCGTCGTCTAAATACCCTACTCCCTGATTATCCTCCTGGCCGGCATCCACAATTTTTAGCTCCAACTCCTCTCCCGGAACCAAAATCATCCTTAAAGCGTTTGCTAAATCATTAATGTTAATTACCTTCAAATCTTTTACCGCTGCGACCTTGTTTAAATTAAAATCTAGGGTAACGAAGGTCATGTCGTAATTTCTGGCGTATTCTAGTAGCTGAGAGTCTACCGGTAAATTAGGCGTTTTTTGTGGTAGTTTAACAACTCTACCATCGGCAGCTCCTCTTTCGGTAGCACCTTTTCCTGTATTCTCGACCTTGACCTTTACAACCCCCTCCGTTATTTTAACCCCAGTCGCCTTCTTCAACTGCTTCAGAATATCCAAGCCCCTTCTTCCTTTTTGGCGTTTCATAGCGTCTTTACTGTCCGAAAGAGTGTGCAGTTCGTTAATAACGTACTCCGGCACTACAACTTCTTTGAGTAAAAATCCTGTTTTAGCAATGTCTAAAATGCGCCCGTCAATTAGAACCGACGTATCTAGAAGCAACAGATCTTTTAGCTCACTCCGGCGATTTTCTTCAAGCTTTTCACCGGGTGTTTTTTCAGGTATTTTTGTTTTCTGTTTATCTTGTTTACCGGGTATTTTTTGCTCATTATCTACCTTTTGCTCATTACTGCCATCTACTTTTTTCTGCGCTTCTCTACTCTTCTGTGCCTCCTTTTTTAGAATATCTTTCTGCTTACGAACTTCGCGCATCCTTTTGGACTGCTGTTCCCAAAAGTTAGAAACTATGTCGCTTATTACATCTAAAATCAATTTGCGAACCCACTTTTTCACATTTGAAAAAGACTTTGGCAGTAAATAGAAACCCACTAAGGCCGCTAGCAGAGATATCAAAGTCTCCGCCAAGAATTTGTGCCCAAATAAAGGGTAATTTTCAAAGAAAGTGCTATTAGTAGAAAAAGCAAAACCAACGATAAGAAATACGGCGGATAAAAGGATTCTGATATACAGGGGCACTTCCCTGGGGGAAGGCTTGGATTCTAGCTCTATTCGCTCTTTTGGTGCTTGTAGCCGTAACATTTTTGTATTGCTTCTACTATAGATTTTACCTGATCTGACGAAACTATGTTTGTAAAACCAAGATTTTTGGCCTCTTTTATGCGTGCCTCGTGAGAAGTTACTTTCCTAATTTCACCGGAAAGACCACACTCACCGAATACAACGGTTCCTTTTTTTAAAGGAATGTCCTTTAAGGATGAGACTAAGGCCATGCAAACAGCTAAATCAGCGGAATATTCTTTAATGGAAAGACCTCCGACTACACTCAAGTAAACATCGTGTTCTGAAAAATCCAGCTTGCATCTTTTTTCCAAAATAGCCATCAGCACTTGGAGACGATTACTGTTAAAACCGCTTGTTGTTCTTCTTGGATAGCCAAAGGATGTTCGTGTGGTTAGAGCCTGGACTTCTACTAAAAGCGGCCTAAATCCTTCCATTATTGCGGTAACACAAGAGCCCGAGGAAGGATTTCCTGATTGCTCTAAAAAGATTTCCGAAGGATTTTTAACTTCCACCATACCTTCTCCCTTCATTTCAAAAAGGCCTACTTCCGATATCGGACCAAATCTATTTTTTGTCGTTCTTAAAATGCGGTACATTTGTTGAAAATCACCTTCAAGGTACAGAACGGTGTCTATAATGTGTTCTAGAATTTTAGGACCGGCTATTTCCCCTCCTTTGGTTATGTGACCAACTAGGACAACAGGAATGTTCAGCCTTTTTGCCGCTATAGTTAATCTTTGCGTACATCCGCGCAACTGGGATATGGAACCTGCAATCCCTGAAAAATCCTGCGAATAAAGGGTTTGCACCGAATCTACTATGACGAGCTTTATGTCCGGTCTGCTTTCAAGTGTTGCTATGAGTGAGTCTACATTTGTAGCGCTTAAAAGGTAGAGATTATCGCCGGAGTATCCCATACGATTAGATCTGATTTTCATCTGTTGGGGACTCTCTTCCCCACACATATATAGCACCGGAAACTCCGGCATAGTTTTGGCTACTTGAGTAAGTATTGTACTCTTTCCTATCCCGGGCTCTCCTCCTATAAGGATTACTTGTCCCGGAACAAATCCCCCGCCGAGCACACGATCAAATTCACCTATATTGGAGGAAGTTCTTTGAGTTTCTGTGGCTTCTACCTCTGATAATAGGGGTGTTGCAAGAGGGCGGGCGTTGCTCGCTTCGGAGCTAAAACCCATATTTTGCTTAATCTCTATATTCTCCTCAAGCGTATCCCATCCTTGACACGAGGGGCATTGCCCTACCCAACGAATCGCGCTATACCCACAGGAAGAGCAGACATAAGTTTTTTTGGGTTTCGCCATAAAGTAATCATACTATTTTTGTTACCTTTATACATATTTTTTTGCCTGATACGGTGGCGCTCAAGCTTAGGGGTCTTTTCTTGTTAGACAACAAAACCTCTGCCACCTTGTCCAAGAATTCCCTTTCTACAGTTCTTCTCAACGCCCTAGCCCCGTACTCATCAGAGTATCCCGCCTCTAAAAGCAAATCCCTGACTTTACTTGAGATTCTAATTTTTATTCTCTGGCTGGCCAAATTCCTTTTGACTTCGACTAACATTAGATCAAGAATTTTGTGCTGTTCAGGTTTCCCCAACCTCTTAAAAATAACCACCTCATCCAGTCTGTTCAAAAGCTCGGGTTTTAGAATTTTTTTAAGGTTTGCCGTCAATCTTTTCTCTAAGGAGGAGTCATTCAAAAACTGTGCTTCAAAACCTATACCGGGCTTATGAACTATTTCTGTACCCAAATTACTGGTCAGGACTACAACAGATTTGGAGAAATCAAAGGTAGTTCCTTTGGCGTCAACCAATTCCCCCTCTTCCATGATTTGCAGAAGTATATTTAGGACATCAGGATGGGCTTTTTCTATCTCGTCAAATAAAACAAGACTAGAAGGATTCCGCTCTATCTTGGAAGTGAGCTCTCCTCCTTCGCCGTATCCCACATATCCCGGAGGAGCACCAACAAGGCGGGCCACAGTATGTTTTTCTCCAAAATCAGACATATCTAGTCTTATCAAGCTGCTTTCACCGTAAAACTCGTTAGATAAAACCTTGGCCAGCTCGGTCTTCCCAACTCCGGTGGGACCAAGAAACAAAAAATTACCAAAAGGCCTTTTTTTAGATCTTAGGCCGAGGCGCGCTCTTAGCAGAGCTTTACAAACCAGAGAAACTGCCTCTCCTTGGCCAATTACAGATCTTCCAACTCTATCTTCAAGATTCGTAAGTGAGGAAATATCTTGTTCAGAGTCTTTATTCTTATCTACACCATAGTCTTCCAGAGCTGAGTCAACATCTTTTTTGGATACATTATAAGTCTTGGTCCTAAACATTTTCTTCTCACTAACAAGCATCTCCTCTTCTACTCCGGAAATCATATCTCTTATGCTAAGGGCTTGATCGTACTCACGAACCTCCAAACTACGATCTAAACCCTCTGTCAGTAAAATGGATTGCTCCAACAAGTCCTTGTATTTTTCAGGAACTTTTGCTTTTCTCAAAAGCACCTTAGCCGCCGCTTGATCCATTAAGTCTACTGCTTTTTGAGGGAACCTTTCTTCAGGTATCTCTTTCTCCGCGCATAAATAGACATAGTCTAAAATCTCAGAAGAAAATTCAACACCGTGATGAGCACCTAAATAGCGAGCGTTGGAATCCAAAATCTCCCGCGTAATCTTCTCCTCAGGCTCCATTAGCGTTATAGCGCTAAAGTTATTTAAAGACGGAGAATTGTCTACCGACAAGCGGGAATAGACATCGGATGTGCAGGTAGCAATATACCTAATACCGGCATCTTCCAGCTGAGCCTTAAAAGAGTTGTAAATCAATGGGACTGTCATACTGTTTCCGCTCGTAAAAAAGAGACCTTCAAAGTTTTTGAGGCAAACTATTACCCGATTCAATTTCATTATTTCAGTGAAAAAGGATGCTAATGTAGAGTCCAAATTTCCTTTATTTAAGTTGCTCGTGATGAGAGACAGCAAGTCCACCTCGTAAATACGATACCCCAACAAGGAGGGGGGTACGTCCATTGTATTCATTCTTGAAGCCAAAAGGCTGACTAAGGACCTTTTTCCAACCCCAGAATCACCCACTATCAATGGATTAGGGCTTTCTTTTTGCAAAAGGGTTGAAATTAATACCTCAAGGGAGTCTCTGTAAATATAAGACTTATTCGTTTCCGAAACGACTTTCAAATTCAGGTTTGTGGCAACCAAGTCTAAAAGACCTAATGATTCTCTATTGTCTTTACTGCTTATTACTTTGGGAAAGGCGCTGATCTTCTCTAATCTTTGGCGCGCCCCGTCATAACAATCAGGCTCAACTAAAGCAAGCAGAGCCAACAGCAGATGCTCGGTACCCACATAGGGTTGATGAAGCCGCAGCGCTTCGTAATAAGCCCCTCTCACCAAATCTTCCATGAAAAGGGCTTTCTTCCCACTCTTTAATTTTAAACTTAGGGAACTGACTAATTCTTTACCCATTCCGCCTGATTTCACTATGGCAGAAAACATCTTACTAGAGGGTACCTCGGATCCAAAATCCGTAAAGGTCTGAATTATTTTTTTTGCCCTTGAAGTCAGGCGATCTAGGCTGTTTTTCATGCTTCCGATTACTCAATTTGATCAAGAAGACGCGTACTTAAAGCAAGTTTTTGATTATTTTTATCTACCAAAGTGACAATGGCCTCCACTGCTTCTCCTTCTTCCAATGGACCACGAGCTTCAGAGACATGGATAAGACCCTCTAACCCTCGCTCTACTGTGACAAAAGCACCAAAGGGTACTATTCGGCTCACTGTACCCTTTATCTTTGTTCCAACGGGGTATTTCTCCTGAACATCTTCCCAGGGGTTAGGAATTAGTCTCTTGACACTCAACGCCAATTTTTCGGATTCGTCATCTATACCCAGAACCTTAACTTCTATGGATCCGCCAACCTTGTAGTAAGTACCGGGGTTATTAACTTTCTCCCAAGCAATTTCGCTAATATGAACTAAACCCTCTACTCCGTCAAGATCGACAAAAATACCAAAGGGCATCAAACCGGTTACAATACCTGTCAGAACATCCCCCTCTTTTATGCTGGACAGCTTCTGTTTTCGAGACTCGTCGCTATACGCTTTCATAGCCTCTTTTTCCGACAGAACGAGTCTATTCTTTGTCTTATCTATCTCTATAACCTTTACCTTAAGCTTTTTCCCGGACAAAACCTGCAATGAATCTTTTAGCTCAGCCTCGCTTCCTGCCGCAAATTTGGCTATATCTTGAGCGAAGTGAACGCGATCTAAGTGGGAAAGAGGAACAAATCCTCGAAGACCCATGCAATCAACCAAAAGACCTCCTTTGTTGTACTCCAATACGGTGACATCTAAGGTGATATCGTTCTTTAAAGCGTCCTCAGCCACTCTCCATTGTTTCTCTCCCTCACAGCGCTTAAATGATAAAACTACATAACCTTGGCTGTTTTCTGGCTGAATAACTGTAGCCAAAGCTACATCACCGGGCTCTAAGTTAGAGTAACCGGAAGAACGATCACCTAACTCGCTACCGGAGATAACACCTTCTGCTTTTGCACCTACATCCAGCAATATTTGATTGCGCGAGGCACTGACAACAATGCCCTCAACCATCTCTCCGGGGCGAAACTGTTTAACTTGGATACCGCGCTCTTCCACCAACTTGTCCATTACGGAGGAATCTGCATGAACTAATCTTGCTCTTGCCATAATATTAAATTTCGCTTTGTTTAAATTTTTACTTTTTATGAAACCAACCAACCGCAACAAAAGCGACAAACCAACGGCTACTTGTTTCTACTCATTAAATTTGTGGACATTATCCCGGCGACGACCTATTTTCCCGGACACGAGGTCTAGTATTTTCGGCGCTGATAGGTTTAACTTCTCTGTTCGGAATGGAAAGAGGTGGGTCCCTACCGCCATCATCACCGAGATAATAGCCACAAAGTAAACATTCTATTTTCAAATTTCTTGCAGATCTTCTTAGCAAGCCCTTTTGACAAGACTCTCTGAAAACTGAGTAAATGTTCTATGCAAAAACGTACTCGAAATAGTAAAAGATGCGTAAAATTTAGTACTGCTCGGCTACACCCCTTACGGGGCTTACACCTACAGCCTATCAACCTGGTAGTCTCCCAGGATTTACGTCCCATAAATGGGATGAGTTTTAATCTTAGGTTGTGCTTCGTGCTTAGATGCTTTCAGCGCTTATCACGTCCGAACGTAGCTACCCAGCGATGCTCCTGGCGGAACAACTGGTACACTAGAGGTTCGTTCATTCCGGTCCTCTCGTACTAGGAATGACATCCTTCAAAACTCTTCGCCTGTTGCGGAAAGGGACCGAGCTGTCTCACGACGCTCTAAACCCAACTAACGCGCCTTTTTAATGGACGAACAGTCCAACCCTTGGGACCTGCTCCAGCCCCAGGATAAGACGAGTCGACATCGAGGTGCCAAACAGTGCCGCCGCTGTGGGCGCTCGGGCACTATAAGCCTGTTATCCCCGGGGTAACTTTTATCCGTTAAGTTCCGGGCCTACCATAAGGCTCACGGAAGATCATTAAGACCTACTTTCGTATCTGCTCGACTTGTATGTCTTGCAGTTAAGCTCCCATATACCTTTACGCTTACATCTCGATTTCCATCCGAGATAAGGGAACCTTTGTGCTCCTGCGTTACTTTTTAGCAGGAATCCGCCCCAGATAAACTGTCCTCCAAACATTGTCCTCTTCCCGGATAACGGGAAACTGTTAGGTTTGTACGGTTAATAGAGAGGTGTTTCATCGTCGTATTTCTAAGCCGTTGGGCGAAGAGATACTCCCTCCTACACTACACAATTAACAGCACGCACCAATGTCAGGATACAGTAAAGCTCCACGGGGTCTTTCTGTCCAGCAACAGGTAACCGGCATATTGACC
>CAZNJL010000037.1:0-7057 GCA_964573325.1 uncultured Candidatus Saccharibacteria bacterium
GTCAGTTGGAGCAGCAAAACGAGCGATCTATAAATGCCGAAGAGGTAGCCAAAGAAATGGGGATTGATGTTGAAAAGGCGCGACAAATCATTAAAATTTCCCAAAAAACTGCGTCAATAGAAACTCCCGTGGGCAAAGAAGAAGATACCACTTTAAAGGAGTTTATCGAGGATAAAAAGACATTATCTCCGTTTGATTCCGCCAGCCAAGAGTTGCTAAGAGGTCATATTATGGAGGTTCTAACATCCTTGAGTTCTCGGGAAAAGCGTGTTCTGGAGTTGCGGTTCGGCTTAACTGACGGCCGTTCTAGGACTTTGGAGGAGGTTGGCAAAGAGTTTGGAGTTACCCGCGAGAGGATTCGTCAAATTGAGGCTAAGGCCTTAAGAAAACTGCGCCATCCGTCAAGAAGCAATCGCCTGCGGGATTATCTTTAGCTGCAGGATTATCTTTATCCATTAATAGTTCTTTCGTTTTTTCTTTATACCCTTCCACATCAGGTTGTCCAAAAGGGTTAAGTTCCATTAACCGGGCCAAAAAAAGAACTTCCATCATTTTTTCCTGCATATATGCTCCAAGTTCCTCTTCCGAAAGGTTTTTTAATATCTTTTTCCTAAAAGGAATCTTTTTTTCTTCATAGATCTTTATGGTGGCCTCCATAATTGTTTTTTGGTAGCGATTTATTCCTTCGACAGACATAAATTCGTGCTGCACATTTTGCTTCCCTCCCACAAAATATTGTTGTAGCGAATGTAGATCTTTTGACCCTTCTGATATTGTTGGAAAAATGCCCTTCCTGTCTTTTCCGAGGCTTTCTCCAATGAGCTGGCGATACCACTCTGCCAAGTCTTTTAATTCCGGACTAAAAGTAAACAGGTTAAGTATTTCCCGTCCACTTTGGAGATTAGCAAAAATAAATTTAGCGGAATGGATGGCCGGGTTTTGTTCTTCATCGGAGTTAAGGCACTCTTTTCTAGCTTTCATAGCGCCCGATAGTAGTTTTAGAATGTTTGCGCCTGCTAAGGCCAGCGGAAGTAATCCCACAGCCGAGAAAACCGAAAACCGCCCTCCCACAGTATTAGGTATGATTAGAGTATTTTCTGTGGGGGTGTTTTTTGTCTTTTCTCCGGTAACGAAGAACAAGGGACATTCCTTGTAAAAAGGTAACTTTTCCTGAATTAATTTATGGTTTATGATTGTCTCCAGAGTTGTACCCGACTTGCTTATAACCACAACAGCAGTCTCCCTAGCCGCCCATATTTTTGCAGATTTTGCTATTTCGTCCACTTTTCCCGGGTTTATTTGATCCAAAAAATGAATACGCGCCAAGGATTTTTCTTTTTTAAGAGCGGTATAAACGGCCCGTGTTCCCAACGAGGACCCGCCTATTCCTATTAGAACCACATCCTTTATGTTCTGTATATCGTGGTTTTTAACTGCGTTTATTACCTGCTTTAGATTGCTTTCATCTATTGGAAGGTTTATGAATGATTCCTCCGATAGACAGGGCCCTTTTAGGCCTATCTCACGGAGTTTTTGAAGGTACAACTTGGGCAGGCTAAACACGTCTTTATTATAACAGATGGTTAAACTAACAACTTCGTAGTATGTCTTACTGTGGTAAATTGCTTGACTATAGTGCCCTTCATCCAATATAATGCAAAGCGCTTACAACTTCTATGAGAAACGAGACACCTTTAGGTACTAATCTTGATAAAGTCTCTTGTTACAGGTGCGGAAGCTCCTTGGAGGGGGCGGATATCTTAGTGATAGCCGAAACTCCTTTCGCTCTTGTAGCTCATTCTACCTGTCCGAGTTGTGGTGCGCAAAGCATGGTAACTGTTACTCCTTCGGGAGTAGGTAGTGTGCCTCTTGTGTCTGATCTGGAACCTCAAGAGATTAATAGATTTTTAAAAATGGATATGATTTCTTATGACGAGATCTTGGATCTACATAAGGAATTGAAAGGAACAGGTATATGCAAATTAATGCAAGAACAAGAGAACAGCTTGGTAAAAAAGCAAAAAATGTTAGAAAAGAAAGAAAAATCCCCGCAGTAGTTTTTGGTCCTGAAATGGACTCAATTCCACTTGCCGTTGATTATAAGGTCTTTGTGGATACGTACAGAAAAGCGGGTGAGACCACTCTTTTGGATCTCGTTATAGATGAATCTAAAGACTCCGTTAAAGTTTTGGTAAAAGATATTCAGCTTGATCCCGTAACCTCAGAAGCGATTCACATCGGTTTTTTTAAAGTTAACCTTAAGGAAAAGACTCAAGTGGATATTCCCGTGGTTTTGCTAGGGGAGGAATCTATACCTCTAATTAAAAGCGGGGAAGGCTTGTTGTTATCTCAGTTGACGGAAATTACTGTAGAATGTTTGCCTTCCGATATCCCACACCAATTTGAGGTTGATGTCTCGAGCCTTATAGAAATTGGGGATACTATTACCATTGCAGATCTCAAATATGACAGCTCAAAAGTAGAGTTGGTGGACCGCAACCCGGAGGATATTATTGTCGCCTTGGATTACGCCGTAATGGAAGAAGTTGAGGAGGAAGCTGTCGTGACCGAGGAAGAATTGATAGCTGGTGTGGACGCGACAAAAGAAAAGGACGAGGAAGCTGATGGAGATGTCGACGCAGAGGAAGTTCCTTCCGAAGGGGAAAAACCCGCAAAGTAATTTTTAATCTAATTATTTGGCCACTCAGCAATCATTAAAGACTCGCATTTTGGATTTATTTCCTTCCAGATTTTCTCTGTTACAAACGGCATAAAGGGATGGAGTAGTTTTAGACAAGTTTTGTATGTGTAGTATAAGACTTCCAGCCCCGCGTCTTTGTTTTCACAGGTTTTAAGGTTTTCTATATATTCGTCTGCTAGTGTGTGCCACATAAATTGGTACACCAATTCCCCCGCATCCGCCAATCTATATTTTTCCAAGTTGCGATTTACTTCTTTTACCAGTCTGTCGGTTTTTTCCAGTAATTCGGTGTCTTTGATGGAAAGGTTTTGTAAACTATTCAGTTCGTCCCTCGTTGAGCTTTTTATTCTGTATCCTGTTTCTTTTAGCATCATCTCCATAAATCTAGCCATATTCCATATTTTGTTCGTAAAGTTTCGATAGCCGCGGACTTTATCCTCGCTTAAAGCAGTTTCTTTTGCGGAAGTGTTTCCTCCAACAATTAAACCCATTCTTAAGGCGTCAGCTCCGTATTTTTCAACAAAATCCATGGGGTTGATCGCGTTTCCTTTACTTTTACTCATTTTTCGGCCCTTTTCGTCGGTAACCATTCCATGAATGTAGGAAGTTGTGAACGGTACTTTTCCTGTTAAGTAAAGGCTGAATATAATCATTTTTGCCACCCAGAAAAACAGAATGTCCCACATATTGTCCATAAAATCTGTTGGAAAAAATTCTTTAAAATCCTCGCTGTCGGGGTATTTTAATGTGGTTAGAGGCCACTGTCCTGAACTAAACCAAGTATCAAAAGTATCTGTTTCTTGGATAAACCCGCTTCCCGGAGAAGTTTTGCTTATGGTATAACTTGCCTCCACGGGGGCTATAAGCTTTTGTAAACCTTTTTTAATAACTTCTAAACTGTACTGATCGGTTAAATCGGCTATTTTCCCATCATGGGAATTTCCTTTTTCGTCCAAAAACACAATAAATAAATTTGGATTGTCGTCTATCGAATACCAAACAGGGATCTTTATTCCAAATACTATTTGTCGGCTTATTGGCCAATCATATATTTGGTTTAGCCAACGCAGGATTTCTTTTTTCCACATTGGTTTGTAGAATTTAATGTCCTCTTTTTGTATGGCGTCTATTGCAGGTTTGGCTAAGTCCTTCATTTTAACAAACCAGTTTGGGAGCGGGAGCGGTTCAATAGGCATGCCATCTTTGTAGTCAACCAGAAGGCTGTGAGTGTAATTTCCGTCGATTTTCTCTAAAGCTCCTTTTTGCTCTAGAATTTCTGCTACCAATTTCCTCGCCTGTTTTGGAAACATTCCTTCAACCTCTTTTGCGTTTGCCTTCATCTTTCCTTCCAGATCAATTACCGTTATAACAGCAAAACCATGCTTTTTACCTACTTCGTAGTCGTTAAAATCGTGACCGGGAGTAATTTTTAGCGCTCCCGTACCAAATTCCGCATCTACGCAATCGTCCGAAATAATAGGCATTTCAGCGCCGTTTAGCGGGTTAATAGTGGTTTTCCCAATTAAATTCTCATAACGGGAATCAGTTGGATTTACTGCAATAGCAACATCCGCATAAATTGTTTCCGGCCTTACTGTCGCTACTGTAATAGTTTCTTCAGAGTCTTTAATCTTGTATCTCACGTAATAAAGAGGTGATACCGTGTCTTTGTGAGTGGTTTCCAAATTACTAAAAGTTGTCCCGTGAAAGGTAGAATAGTTGACCATGTAGGTATCGCGGTATATCAAGTCATCAGCATGCATTTTTTCAAAAGTGTCGTACACGGTGCTTATTACATTATCATCAAGCATAAAAACCAGCCTGCTCCAATCAGCGCTTATACCCAGCCTTTTTAGCTGTTCTATGGCCAATCCGGAATTTTCCTGCACAAACTCCAAAATCTTCCTGTATAGAGTGTCTCGGTCAAAATCAAATCTTGATTTGCCTTCTGCCTTTAATTTATGCTCATACACCACTTGCGTCTCAAACCCCGCGTGATCAGTACCCGGTACGTATAAAGTCTTATAGCCCTGCATTCTTTTTGAACGAACCACTACATCCTGAATTGCGTAGGTTACGTGTCCGCAGTGAAGTGGCGCGTTGGCGTTTGGTGGCGCCATTAACGCAGTGAAAGGTTGATTTTTGAACTTAAGGCCCGCCTTTTGCCTAGCTTTTTGCGCGCCTTCGGGGGAATAAAGGTCTAATTTTTGCCAGTATTTCAGTATTTCTTGTTCGGTTGTTTTGTGGTCGTAGGTTTTTTCCATACAATGCTAAAAACGGGTAATTTCTTTTGTCGGAGGGATTATATCATGGCGCTATTCGCTTGGCGGCGTTTCTTCTTCCAAATCCATCAACATTTTAATACTTTCCATTTAACTCCCTTTTCTCTAACTATCCTTCAATCAGCTACTAAGTTCTTAACTGCTCCCACAACCAAAAAGCTTGGGAATTCCCGCTTATGTTCCAAATAGGCTCTATCCACAACCCGTTCCCCTTTGGCGTGTTCACGGCTAATTTCTACAAAATTTGTTATCTCAAACTTGTGTTTTGCCAACTCGCCGATATAGTATTCCAGGGGTCTGTGATATGAAACAATACCTTCTTTTCCGTATAAATCATTTGGCACCTCCAAAACGCTTCGGTATTTTTCTAGCCGTAGATAGTAATCTTCACCTTCTTTGACCGTTTTGCCCATGTGTGTCCATGGATGTGGAATAGAAAAAACTAATTTGCCTCCGATTTGGATTACGCGGGCTATTTCGTTAATCGTTTCGGAAACATGTTCAATATCGTGTAGGGACATATTGCAGACTACTGCATCAAATTGATTGTTAGAGACCTCTTCCATTTTAGCTGCGTCTCTAACCAAAAATTTGATTCCTAATGTTTCGAATTTTTCTTTCGCTATTTTGATGAGTTTTTCTGAAATGTCTATTCCTACAACATGGGCTCCTTTGGAGTGTAGTATTTTTGAAAAATAACCTTGCCCGCAGGCTAAATCCAGTATATTTCTGTTTTTTATGTTTCCGAGAATGTCTAAAATAGCAGGATTTATGTAGGTTTTGTGGTTAAAATCGCCGGAGTCTCCTATCAACTCGTCATATTTATCGGCGACCTTATCCCAGTTGGCAGTTTTACGGTTAAGCAGGTTGAACATACGTGTATTATTGCATAATTTTTTGTGTGTTTTCTAGTCACCCAAAAGAGCTTCAAACTCATCTCTTGTTAAAGTCTCTTTTTCCAAGAGCCTGCTAGAAACCCGCGCCAAGGCCCCCTTATTTTCCAACAGTATTTTCTTAGCCTCGTCATAGGCCTTCTCTACTATTTTTCTTATTTCCCGATCTACTTGGGAGGCTACCTCTTCGCTTTGCCTTGAATATTCTCCCATTTGTCGGGCCAGCCATATACTTTCTTCGTCGTGACCGTTAAAGGAAATAGGGCCTAAGGAACTCATGCCATATTCCGTGACCATTTTACGCGCTAACTTAGTCGCCCTTTCTATATCGTCGGAGGCGCCACTGGTAATTTCGTTAAAAAATAACTCTTCGGAGGCGCGTCCGCCCAACATCGCTGATATCACAGACAATAATCTGGTTTTAGTTTCTTTGTAGCGGTCCCTTTCGGGAGGAAAGCTGGTATGTCCCAAAGAGCCTCCTCTGGCTGTAATAGATATTCTGCTGACCGGATCCATTTCGGGAAGTTTTGAGGCCACAACCGCATGACCCGCCTCGTGGTAAGCAGTTATTTTGCGCTCGTCCTCAGTTTGCAGAGTTTTTCTTTCCGGTCCTAAAGTTACTTTTACGGAGGCTTCTTCCATATCATCTTCGTCTATTTCGGTTTTACCCGCACTGGCCGCTATAATAGCGGCTTCGTTAAGCATGTTTTCTATATCTGCCCCACTAAACCCCACGGTTTTTCTGGCTAGATTAGTCAGGTCAACGTCTTTTGCAACAGGTTTTCCCATTATGTGAAGTTTAATTATGGCCTCTCTATCCTCTAAGTCGGGGAAGGGGATGCTCACTCTTCGGTCAAACCTTCCAGCTCTTACCAATGCGGGATCCAGCATATCGGGCCTGTTGGTGGCGGCGACGACTATTACATTTGTTCTTGCGTCAAAGCCATCCATTTCGGTCAGAATCTGATTTAAGGTCTGTTCTCTTTCGTCGTGTCCTCCCCCGATACCCATACCTCTCTGTCTGCCAATTGCATCTATTTCGTCTATAAAAATAAGGCTTGGTTGTGAGGCGCGCGCTACGGTAAATAAATCTCTGACGCGGGCAGATCCGACTCCCACCAGCATCTCCATAAACTCACTTCCCGCGACGCTATAAAAAGGTACGTCTGCTTCACCGGCGA